>LBCX01000512.1 GCA_001657575.1 Bacteroidales bacterium Barb4 | reverse complement strand
GTTCAGGCTCGGGAGTCGGTGCAGGTTCAGGTTGCGGAGTGTCGCCGCCGCCCGTTCTGCCAGAGTTCGTCTTGTCCACGCCGCGGCGTGAAAGGACCTATTCAAACGTTCCAATATTCGCGTTGAGAGAATCAATGACCTGCGTGAGCGTTTGCCGTATCCCGTCGTCTTTATCGCCCGCCTCGTTGGCTTGAAATTGCAGGTTGACGGCATCCGCAAAGCTGCGAAAAGCCTTGTCCACCTGGGGCGGATGCTGCGCATGGTGCCCTCCTCCAGCTGCTCGTGCTGCTCGTCGCTGCGTTCGCGGAAAACCTCCTGAAACTTCGTGTTCCACTCGCCCAGCTCTGCCACAAGGTTTTCCAAGTGCAAAGTCTCCGTATGCACCGCGTTTTCCGGCTTTGCCAACTCCTACAACAGGTTGGTTATCAGTGCCGTATTTTTCACCTGCGACTGTTTGTCGGCATCCTTGTAGTTGTCGATGACAAACTTCAACGCCTTTGCCGCCGCCTTTTCATCCGCCTTGCCGATACGCAAGGACAGGCTGACCGATACTTTGAGATTGACAAACGCCTCATCGCGCTTGTTTTCAGCCTCTTGTATGGCTTCCGTCTGTTCCGATTTCAGATTTCGCTTGTAAATCAAGTCTTCCTTTTGGAACAAAGTATGATACGCATTCCAAAACACAGCGAGAAACGGCTACGATGTTATCAAATCATTTATAGCATTGACGTTCATATCATTGAACTCAAAATGTTCTCCGTTTTGAAGACGGCTTGTCGAAAAACCCTTAATTTGTTTCATGATAATGTTGATTTAAATGGTTATGAATAAGCACTATTTTGTTAGAAATGGCTGCAAAGTAGTTTGCAAGTATTTTTTACCATTTGCAAAGTGCTTTGCAATCATTTTTCGTTTGACCAAATTATCTAAAACCGCCATTCCTGCTTTTCATATAGCAGATGTATATAAGAAACTGTTTAAATTTTATAAATTGATTCTATTAAGCATGAGTTTAATCATTGCCGGATGAATCATCGTTTGACTTGTTTCGGTGTGGTACTCGAAAATCTTAACTCAGCCTTCTGTACGGTTCGAACCGGGCAAAAGTTCTTTCCACTGCCCATCTTTGGGGT
>LBCX01000184.1 GCA_001657575.1 Bacteroidales bacterium Barb4 | reverse complement strand
TTTCACCGGCGAGCTTATCCCGTTCCCGTTCCAACTATTGACGAACCGGCAATTTGAACCGGTTTGTTCTTTTGTTCTTCCTTTTCAACATCCTGTCCGTCTCTTTCAAACACGTGTCAATATTCTTTTTTGACGGACCTTCCGACTTTATCGGTTTCAATACATGATTCACAAAGCCGAAGACACCGCTTGATTCACCGGTTGTTTTACCGTGTGTATTGACAGAATCAAGGGTCTGTTTCCCGTTTGTATTCGGGGAAGCAAAAATCCGCTGCATGTTTTTACTCCATTTTATCGTATGCGACAGATTCATAAGGCGGGCGATTGTTCGCTGCCGGAGCGGCAGCAGATAACCCGTCTCTCTCACTGCCTCCCGCACCCTTACACCGGCTGTTGCTTTTGTATAGGCCTTAAAATGTTTGTCTTCTCCATACGGCTTTTCTGCAGGCAAAGCCATGGTGCGACCAGTGTCGCGGACATGCACATGATTGCTTTCCCGCATCGCCCCGTTTAATTTTGTGTCGTTATCGCTGATTGCATGCAGGGAAGGTTTGCCCTCCTTCTTTTCCGTTGCTGACAAAACCGCCTTGATGCCGGTGCTGTTTCAACTCGAAGCCACCGAAATGTCCAACACCTTTACATCGCTTCTTCTTAACGGAATATCTGCGCCTATATCCAGAGACAGCAGCATTTTCTCGCTGCCAGGCATCATGCTCTCATCTGTTGTTTGAGCATGTTCCTCCTCCGGATTTGTGTACGCCAGCTCTTTATAAATACTGTAACCGCTCTTCCTTACCCAGTTTTCGATGCTGTTACGATTGGGCACTTTCTTCAATTTCCAGCCAAAAGATTCATTCATATAACTCAATATGTCAACCGCACCACGAAAACCGCACCGGGCGCGAACGTAAAGTTCTACGCTCAGGGATACGATATCAACCGAATACTGATGCCGCCTTATCGGTTCCTGAGCGATTGTACGGTTGAGACCTTCAGTTTTTTTAAACACGGAGCATGCCGCTTTCAATGCTTCCGATTGCTTCATGCCTGTACCCAGCTTGTTCTCCAACGACTTGTTCTGCCGTTGCAACGATTTATTCCTTGCCTTTTCGTTCTGCAGGTTCAATTCTGCAGCCTTCAATTTCTCTGTTAACTGTTCTTCCTTGCTCTTCATAATTCTTTGTATCATAAATGAATAATGACACAAGGATAATGATTTTACTGACAGGAGGATTGCTTATTTTGGACACCCTACCTTGCAGGACTCCGCACAACAGATACAGAAAAAGCTCACGGCAAGATGCCGTGAGCTTTTTCCATAAATAAACAAATCTTTGCCGATTGTCAGTCTTCCCACTGCTTCATCATCCGCTGATAGCTTCTGTATCTCCACTTTGCATTGTCTTCCGCCGATTGGAACAGTTCGCCGGCTTCGGCAGGATATTGCTTGGCGAGAGAGGAGAAGCGGACTTCGCCTTTGAGGAAGTCCTGGAACTTGCTCCAGTTGGGGTCTTTGCTGTCGAGGACGAAGGGCGTCTTGCCTTCGGCTTCGAGGGCGGGGTTGTAACGCCACAGGTGCCAGTAACCGCAGGCTACGGCGTCGGCTTCTTCCTGCTGGCTCTTGCCCATGCCTTTGCGCAAGCCGTGATTGATACAGGGGGCGTAGGCGATGACCAATGAGGGACCGTTGTAGGCTTCCGCTTCGCGGAGGGCTTTCAGCGTCTGGGCTTGATCGGCTCCCATGGCAATCTGGGCGACATAGACGTAGCCGTAGGTGGTGGCTATCATGCCCAAGTCCTTTTTGCGGATGCGCTTGCCGGAAGCGGCAAACTTGGCAATGGCTCCTATCGGGGTGGCTTTGGAGGACTGACCGCCGGTGTTGGAATACACTTCGGTGTCCAGGACAAGGATATTGACGTTCTTGCCGGAGGCAATCACATGGTCGAGACCGCCGTAGCCGATGTCGTAGGAAGCACCGTCGCCGCCGATAATCCACTGTGAACGTTTGGGCAGGTAATGACTCAGTTCCTTCAACTGACGGAGCACGTCGCAACCGCAGTCGCCGCCCTCGCACGCTTCAAAGCGGGCAGTGATTTTAGCGGCAAGCTCTTTGGACTTTTCCGCATCTTCACGGTTTTCAATCCATTCTTCAAACAATGCCCTGGCTTCGTCGGGGATGCCGTTTTCAATAGCCGCACGCATGAGCCGCACCAAGCGGTCGCGCATCTTCTCATTGGCTAACTGCATGCCCAAACCGTATTCGCAGAAGTCCTCGAACAGGGAGTTTGCCCAAGCGGGACCTTGTCCCTTTTCATTCGTTGTATAGGGGGTGGAGGGTACGGCACCGGAATAGATAGAAGAACATCCCGTAGCATTGGAGGCAATCTGACGGTCGCCGAACAGTTGGGAGATCAGCTTCAAATACGGCGTTTCGCCGCAACCGGAGCAGGCACCGGAGAACTCAAACAGCGGCGTGGCAAACTGTGAGTTCTTCACGTTTGACTTCACGTCTATCAGCTGTTGCTTGCTCTTCACCTGCGCCGTGCAGTAATCCCAATGGGCAACTTCCGCCTGCTGTGTTTCCAAAGCTGCCATATCCAGAGCCTTTGCCCCCTTGAAGCCCGGGCATATATCGGCACAGTTGCCGCAACCCAGACAGTCGAGCACACTCACCTGCATACGGAACTTCATCCCCTTGAAAGCTGCCGGAGCCTTTACGTCCAACATATCAAACGAGGCACCTGCCTGTTCCTTTTCGTCCAATATAAACGGGCGGATAGCGGCATGAGGACAGACGTAGGCACATTGATTACACTGGATACAGTTGTCCTTGTTCCACACGGGCACGAAAGCCGCTACGCCGCGCTTCTCGTACTTCGCCGTTCCCTGCATCCATGTGCCGTCTTCAATGCCTTTGAAGGCTGACACTTTCAGCAGGTCGCCGTCCTGTGCGTTGATGGGGCGGACTACTTCGTTGATGAAGGCAGGGTCGTTGTTTGCCGTTGCCTCATCGTCCGGCAGGTTTGCCCAAGCGGGGTCAATGGATAGCTTTTGAAATTCGCTGCCGCGGTCAACCGCCGCATAGTTCATGTTTACAATGCTTTCGCCCTTCTTGCCGTAGGACTTGACGATGAATTTCTTCATCTGTTCGATAGCCAGCGCGGCGGGTATTACGCCCGTGATTTGGAAGAAGGCGGACTGGAGGATGGTATTGGTGCGGTTGCCCAAACCGATTTCCTGCGCAATCTGTGTGGCGTTGATATAGTAAACGGTGATATTCTTTTTGGCGAAATAGCGTTTTGCCTTGTTCGACAGATGCTTGGCAAGCTCCTTGTCCGTCCATACGGTGTTCAGCAGGAAGGTGCCGTTTTCGCGCAAGCCTTTCGTTACGTCGTACATGCGCAGGTATGCCTGCACGTGGCAAGCCACGAAGTTCGGCGTATTCACCAGATACGTAGAGCGTATGGGCGTATCGCCGAAGCGGAGATGCGAGCAGGTAAAGCCGCCCGACTTTTTGGAGTCGTAGGAGAAATACGCCTGACAGTATTTGTTGGTATTGTCGCCAATGATTTTGATGGAGTTCTTGTTGGCTCCCACCGTACCGTCGGCACCCAAGCCGTAGAACTTGGCTTCATAAATCCCTTCGCCGCCCAAAGCGATTTCTTCTTTCAGGGGAAGAGAGGAGAAGGTAACGTCATCCACAATGCCTACCGTAAAGTGGTTCTTCGGTTCCGGCAGGGCAAGGTTTTCAAAGACGGACAGCATCTGGCTCGGCGTTGTGTCTTTGGAAGAAAGACCGTAGCGTCCGCCAACGATAAACGGAGCATCGGCACTTCCGTAGAAGCAGTCCTTTACGTCCAGATACAAAGGTTCGCCCGTTGCCCCCAACTCTTTGGTGCGGTCTAAAACGGCGATGCGCTTTGCCGTCTTGGGAACGGCGGCAAGGAAATGCTTGGCAGAGAAGGGACGGTACAGATGGACAGCCACCAAACCGACTTTCTCGCCCTTTGCCGTCAGGTGGTCAATCGCTTCGCGAATGGCTTCGGTCACAGACCCCATGGCAATAATCACCCTGTCGGCATCCGGCGCACCGTAATAATCAAACAGTCCGTATTTGCGTCCCGTAATCACGGAAAGCTCTTTCATATATTCTTCCACAACGGCGGGAACGGCATCGTAGAACGCATTGCTTGCTTCCTTATGCTGGAAGAAGTGATCGGGATTTTCAGCCATACCGCGGGCAACGGGATGTTCGGGCGTCAATGCGCGGGAGCGGAACTCAGCCAATGCCTTCTGGTCAATCAAATGTCCCAAGTCTTCATTTGCCAGTGCCTCAATCTTCTGAATCTCGTGAGAGGTGCGGAAACCGTCGAAGAAGTTCAGGAAAGGAACGCGCGACCGTATCGTAGCCAGATGAGCCACTGCCGCCAAGTCCATCACTTCCTGCACCGACCCTTCCGCCAGCATCGCAAACCCCGTCTGACGGCAAGCCATCACGTCCTGATGGTCGCCGAAGATAGACAACGCATGAGACGCCAAAGTACGTGCCGACACATGAAACACGCAAGGAAGCAGTTCGCCCGCAATCTTGTACATGTTCGGTATCATCAGCAACAGACCCTGCGAAGCCGTGTAGGTCGTCGTCAGCGCACCCGCCTGCAAAGAGCCGTGAAGGGCACCGGCAGCACCGCCTTCCGACTGCATTTCCTGCACCAACACTGTTTCGCCGAACAGGTTCTTACGCCCCGCTGCTGCCCATTCGTCCACATACTCAGCCATTGTGGACGACGGTGTGATGGGATAAATGGCAGCTACCTCGCTGAACATATACGAGATATGCGCAGCCGCCTGATTACCGTCACAAGTCAGAAACTTTTTTTCTTTTGCCATAAGATAAACTATTAGTATTTAATAAATCAACAATTCGCATAAAATACGCGGGCAAATGTAAACAATCGCAAACAGATTAGCGGATGTTACGCAACTATTACGATTGTTTTCTTTCTCCGCCTAATATAAAAAACCGAACATCCACAAGGGTATTACATTCCCTTCTCCGACCTTGATTTTATTGGTTGCATAATACAGCTCCGGATGCCTTTTTCCTTTCTTTCCTCCCTCTTCTATTCTGAAATTATACTGCCCGTTCACCAGAAAATGCGCCTCACGCCTTTTGCTTTCATTCAACCGGTTATCCTTCATCAACTGATTGAAAAAGAACGTTTCGAGGACAACCTGCGGACGGATGCCTTCCGGACGGATGGGATACATCTGGTTGGGGCTGTACATATACACCCGCGCCGGCTTCTTGGGAAACATTTCCCCCTCCTTGTAAAGCAGATTGGTCAGACGGGCATCCGTCAGATACTTTATATAGTTCATCACCGTCGCCCGCGAAGTCTCTATTTCCTCGCTCAAACGACTGATGTTGAGAGAGCCGGAAGCGTTGCCCGCCAACAGGTAGAGCAGTTTCCGCAACTTGGGCAGATAGCTCTGCTCGATTTGCTTGATGTACAGCACATCAATCTCCAGAATCATGTTCAGCGTCTTCAACAGGTTCTCCGAATAGTTCCGCTTCTCCAGAAAGAAAGGGTAAAAACCATGATGCAGATAGCCCTCAAAATAATCCAGTGGACAAACCTTTGACACTATTTGCTCCGCCATGTCCCTGTGATTTGCCAGCAGCTCCTCGAAAGTGTACATCGGAAAGTCAGTCCCCGCCGTCAGGTTCAGATACTCGCGGAAAGAATACCCGCGAAGATGATACGACACCACCTTCCCCGACAAATCCGGATTTTCCTCTTTCAGCCGCATGACGGTCGAGCCGGTAAACACAATCTTGAGGTCGGTGAAATGGTCATAGCAATAGCGCAACTCCTTCGACCAGCCCGGATACTTGAACACCTGATCAATCAGCAGCACACACCCACCCCCGTCTCTGAATCCGGAGGCAAACTCTATCAACGTATGTTGCGTGAAATAAAAATGATTAAGATTGATGTAGAGGCACTCCCTGTTGTCCGCCCCGAAATGTTCGCGGGCAATATGGAGCAAAAAGGTAGTCTTTCCCACACCGCGGGAACCCTTGATGCCAATCAGCCGGTCGCCCCAATTGATTTCGTCCGTCAACCCCCTGC
>LBCX01000023.1 GCA_001657575.1 Bacteroidales bacterium Barb4 | reverse complement strand
AACAGGGTTTGAAACCCTGTTAGGGGTTCTCAAAAACAACAAAGGGCTTCACACGTCCCGAAATACTGTAAACTGATATATAATTACCTAATATATATTGCATTGTAAACCATCATTTGTATCTGTACCGCCCTTTCAGGGCTTTGTTTGAAACGTATTCATCTAAAACCCCACGTGCCGCTTCGCTTTACGTGGGGCTGAAATCCTGTATCCTTTCAGGATACCCCGCATTGACCCCGCATTGAGGGGTTTACGGAATGTGGGGTTTACGGAAAGGGCGACATGGTGGTGCCCTGAAAGGGCAAGAGATTTCAGCCCCACATGGAGCGCAGCGAAATGTGGGGTTAAAAGAACGACATCGTCAAGGGAGTTCTGAAAGAACAATATAAATAACCCCACATGCCGCTTCGCTTCACGTGGGGCTGAAATCTGTTGCTCTTTCGGGGCATTTGTGTAACATCAATAATTAACAAGCAGTATGGCAATTATTAAATCAGTTCGCGGCTTCACCCCCCTGATTGGTGAAGACACTTTTTTGGCAGACAATGCCGCTATCATCGGAGACGTGGAAATCGGCACGGGGTGTAGCATCTGGTTCGGCACCGTATTGCGGGGAGATGTAAACTCCATCCGCATTGGCAACGGCGTAAACGTACAGGACGGCACCGTGTTGCACACCTTGTATGAGAAGTCCGTCATCGAAATCGGCGACGACGTTTCCATCGGTCATAACGTCACCATCCACGGAGCCAAGATAGGCAACGGCGCACTGATCGGCATGGGTTCCGTCGTCTTAGACCATGCCGTGATAGGCGAAGGAGCCATCATTGCCGCCGGCTCGGTCGTGCTGAGCAAAACCATCGTGGAGCCGGGCAGCATCTACGCCGGTGTCCCCGCCAAATTCGTCAAGAACGTTGATCCCGAACAAGCCAAAGAAATCAATCAAAAGATAGCCCGGAACTATCACATGTATGCCTCGTGGTATAAGGAATAAAGTTGTTATGAAAAAACCGTCCCCTCTCATCCTCTGCTCTGCTGTCTTCATCACATTATCATTAACAATTCTATGCTGTGCGGACAAACGGACAAAAGAAATAGACTACACCGACACTTTCCCTTTCAACCCGCCGGAGTACGTCTGCTACCGCACCCCTTCCTCTATTGTTATTGACGGTATCCTTTCCCCCGATGAATGGGACGCTGTCCCGTGGACAAGCGACTTTGTGGACATCGAAGGAGATGATCGCCCGCTCCCCTCCCTGCAAACCCGCGCCAAAATGGTACACGATGAGCAGGGAATGTACTTTGCCGCCTGCATGGAAGAACCCCATATCTGGGCAACCGTCACAGAACACGATGCCGTCATCTACCGCGACAACGACTTTGAACTATTCATTAATCCTTCCAACGACACTCACAACTATCTGGAATACGAAGTAAACGCCTTCGGCACAGTCTGGGACTTATATCTGACCAAACCCTACCGTGACGGCGGTATCGCCCTGAACAACTGGGAATTTGCCGGTATGCAATCCGCCGTCCACATAGACGGCACACTCAACAACCTCGCCGATACTGATCGTGCATGGACTGTTGAAATCTTTATCCCTTGGTCGTCCATCTATCAAGTCGCTCCCCAAGGCAAACCCGCCGAAGGCGAGCAAATACGCATCAATTTCTCCCGCGTGGAATGGACAACCGAAATCCAAAACAACAGTTACCAAAAGATACCTATCCAAGGCGAAGACAAAATCAGGGAATACAACTGGGTCTGGGCACCCACAGGCGAAATCAACATCCACAAGCCCGAATACTGGGGCTGTGTCCAATTCACCTCTGCCATCGCCGGCACTGCCCAAGTTCCCTTTGTCCGCCATCCCGATGAAGCAACCAAGCAAATCCTCCGCGCCCTCTACTACCGTCAGCGGCAATACCGCCAAGCCTTTGGCTCCTACGCCTCCAACCCTGCCGATCTGAAAGCCGAAGACCTCTGCCTTCCGTCCCTCCTCCGCAGCCTCGCTATAACCGCCATCCCCTCTGCCTACGAAATCACCCTCGCCGGATGGCATATTCGGCAGGACGGACTGATATGGCAGTTGTGAAGGGATGACTATTTATTGCCGTCGGCTTTAGCTGAAGGTGTTAAAGTATCTATAAATGTGAGTGTGTTAGGAAGGAATCAGCTACGTTTGCGGGTGCGATGAAAAAAAGAGTCTGATTGTAAACAGTAAAGTAGAGGAGGTATGAATATGAAAACCGTGAAATTGACATCTTTATTATTAGCATTGTTCCTGATTGCATCCAATGTATCGGCACAGGGGGAGTTTTTTGATGATGTATACTTCTCTGGGAAAAGTAAAAAGACCGAAAAGGTTGAAAAGAAAGAGATTGTGCAACCGAAGGCAGAAGTTGTTACCGTTGTGCCTAAGTCTCTGGCTTCAACCGATACCGACAGGGATGTGGACGAATACAACCGCCGCTATTCAGGCGTAGAGATTGATGAACCTTATGCTGAAGACAACTTGCCAAAAACGGCTGTAAACACCGAACGGCGTTCGGATACGGAATACAGCGAACGTATTATCCGTTATCATTCTCCAAGCAAAATATCCATCGTAGGAGCCGATCAGGTGGATTTATACCTGAGCGACGGGTATTACAGCTACGGCTATGACACCGATTATTCTGACGGAAAAACGAACGTAAACGTGAATATCAACACGGGCTACGGCTACGGCTGGGGAAGCCCGTACTACGGGTGGTATGACCCCTGGTCTTTTTACAGTCCTTCGTTTTATTCCTCTTGGCATCGCCCGTGGGGTGGTTTCTACGGGCATTACAGTCCGTGGTATGACCCTTGGTATGATTCTTGGGGATTTGGCGGCGGTTTCTATGGCGGATACTACGGGTATCATGGCGGCTATTACGGGCATCATCACTATCCTTATTTTTCAGGATACGGGCATTATACCAATTCCAACACGTACTACGGCAACGGTCGCCAATCCAACTCACGAGCGTATGCCTCCGGCTCATCCGGAACAAATTACAGCGGAAGAAGTTCCAATGCTGCCTCTTTACGCTCCGGAAGCGGGACATCAAACAGCAGGAATGCGACAGGCTCAACCGGTCGTTCCGCTTCGAGACGGGAATCCGCTACAGCATCAGGGGCAGGGCGCAGAGCTTCTTCAAACGCAGGCACTGTAACCACGAGGAGCAGCAACGACAATCAGGAGGCATCTTCGGTTAATTCATCCCGTACACGTGTTTCCAATTCATCGGCTACGCGCAGCAGTGATGGTAATTACTCAACGGGACGTTCCTCTTCCTCCTCGTCTTCACGATCAAGCGGCGGTTCCTCCTTTGGTTCAGGCAGTGGACGTTCATCGGGTGGTAGTGTTGGCAATGTAGAGAGACGTTCTTCCGGCGGTGGGCGCAGATAATATTGATATTACGTAAATTCCGAAGGAAAGAATTTGCCATGCAAAGAAACGGAAACAGACGGAACATATCCGACGAAGTTAAAAAGTACAAAAGGGAGTTCTACTCCAAATACTTTGGTGACTTGTCTAAAATTGTTTTCAGTGTTTTAGTTGTCGGAAATATTTTTTCTGTCTTCACAGGGACAAAAGATGGTGACCTGTATTTAATTCTGGAATTTGTAGGTATCGGTGGAACGGCTTTTTTACTTTTACTTGGTCATAAGTTTATTAAATAAATAAGTCATGGAAGCACTTACAATGACACTTTCAATCGTTTTTGTGATAAGCGTTGGTCTTTATATCTACACTTTCACGCCTTCGGGGAAACGCTGGACGGGAGAAGTGGAAGATGTGCAGGAATAAACCTGCTTTTGTATCATACTTTATAAAGAAAAATGATGAAAAGAATATCTGTTATATCAGCAATGCTGACACTATGTGGCGGCATTGCTTTTTCACAAGGGCAATTGGATGCTTTCAAATACGGGCAGACCGACTTGAGCGGGACTGCCCGTTATATGAGTATGGGCGGAGCGTTCGGAGCCTTGGGCGGTGATGTATCGGTGATGAGTGCCAATCCGGCAGGGCTGGCGGTGTATCGCAGTTCGGAAGTGGGTGCCACGTTGGGTTTGTCGTCTGCCAATACTCAAACGGACTGGCTCGGCACGATGGAAAGCAACAATAAGAAAAGGACTAATTTTGACAATATCGCGTATGTCGGTTATTTCCCTACTACCAATGATGTTGGGGTAGTAAGTTGGAATGCAGGGTTTTCATACAATCGGTTGAAGAATTTCCACAGGGATTATACGATGTCTTCGGGAAGGAATATGCGTACTTCCCTTACCGATTATATTGCCGCCCGTGCAACCGGCAACGATATAGGCGGAGAGAAAGACCCGTATATGTTGCCGGACTGGTTGTCCGTATTGGGATACAATGCCGGACTTATTGAGGCTTTCAACGATGATTATTATTCCTATTACAGCTCGTTTGGTGCTGCCGACCGAAACGGAGAATGGGTTCCTTCTCAAATAGATAATGCCGGTTTGCGCATATCGGAAAGAGGGGCGATTGACCAATACAATATTGCCTTCGGACTTAACCTTTCCGACCGTGTGTTCTTGGGTGCCGATTTGGCGGTGACGGATATGGACTACAGCTTCTCCTCCCAATATGACGAAAAGTTTACAAATGACGATGACTTCTTTATAGACAACCGGCTGAGTACGGAAGGGAGTGGATACTCCGTGAATGTGGGTGCTATCGTTCGTCCGGCGGATTTCCTCCGTCTGGGCATAGCCTATAATTCCCCGACTTGGTATAAGATGACGGATTACTTTTACGGGGCAGCCGCCTCGTCTGTTACGATGGATAATAATGAGATTAATGATCTGACGGACAATACCCCCGAAGGGCAGTTTTATGAATACCGATACCGTTCGCCGGATAAATGGTTGCTCAGTGCCGCCCTCATTCTCGGACGGTCAGCCTTGATAAGCGTGGATTATGAGCTGGCAAACTATAGGGGTATGCGCATGTACGACCGGTACGGCGATGCCGAACAGTCCACCAACAACGACATCAATGCCAACTTTAACAGAAGTACGACAGTCCGCGCAGGAGCCGAAGTGAAGTTGACCCCGCAGTTTGCCCTCCGCGCCGGTGGCTCATGGAGCGGCAGTTCCATGACCGAAGCCTTACGAAACGGCAGGGTGGAAGTGGCAACAGCCGGAACCATCCCCCATTTCACCCTCGACAGGGGAGTAACAAACTATACCTTCGGCTTCGGCTATCGCTTCACGCCCAGCTTCTATACCGACTTGGCTTGCGTGCTGACCACCAGTAAGGAAGATGTGCATGTCTTCTCCAACCTGTTTGACAAGGAAGGCGCGTTATTTGAAGCACAACCGGCATCCCTGAAAACAAACAGGATACACACGGCACTGACCGTCGGATATAAATTTTAGCACCGCACGTTCCCTGTCAAAATAAATGCTACTTTTGCCGCTGTCCCGTAAAATACGGGCATGGGAGAGAGATAGAAAACAATATATAAATATTAAATTACCAGAAGCAATGAGCAAATTAGATTTAAGCAAGTACGGTATTACCGGAGTGAAGGAAATCGTGTACAACCCTTCGTTTGAAGACTTGTACAAAGAAGAAACAAAGCCGGGACTGGAAGGTTTTGAAAAAGGACAAGTGACCGAACTTGATGCCGTGAACGTAATGACGGGCGTTTACACCGGTCGTTCTCCCAAAGACAAATTCTTTGTATTGGACGAAACCACAAAGAATACCGTTTGGTGGACTTCCGAAGAATATAAAAATGACAACAAGCCCGTTTCTCAGGAAACGTGGAAGGAGCTGAAAAGCCTTGCCGTTAAACAATTATCGGACAAGAAACTGTTTGTTGTGGATACCTTCTGCGGCGCAAACGTAAACACCCGCCTGAAAATCCGCTTCATTGTGGAAGTGGCATGGCAGGCTCATTTCGTAAAGAACATGTTTATCCGTCCGACGGAACAGGAATTGGCTGCATACGGCGAACCTGATTTCGTGGTGATAAACGCTTCCAAAGCCAAGGTTACAAACTTCAAGGAATTGGGCTTGAACTCAGAAACGGCTGTTGTATTCAACCTGACCGAAAAGGTTCAAATCATCCTGAACACATGGTACGGCGGCGAAATGAAGAAAGGCATGTTCTCCTATATGAACTATCTGCTGCCCCTGCAAGGCATGGCTTCCATGCACTGCTCTGCCAATACGGCGTTGGACGGCTCCAACACGGCTATCTTCTTCGGTCTTTCCGGTACGGGCAAAACGACCTTGTCCACCGACCCGAAACGCTTGCTGATTGGTGACGACGAACACGGCTGGGACAATGACGGCGTGTTCAACTTTGAAGGCGGTTGTTATGCAAAGGTCATCAATCTGAGCAAGGAAGCCGAACCCGACATTTACAAAGCTATCAAACGTGACGCCCTGTTGGAAAACGTGACCACAGATGCCGCCGGCAAGATTGATTTCAGCGACAAGTCGGTGACGGAAAACACCCGTGTTTCCTATCCGATTTATCACATTGACAACATCGTGAAACCGGTATCCAAAGCAGGCCCTGCAAAGAAGGTCATCTTCCTGTCAGCCGATGCTTTTGGCGTATTGCCTCCGGTATCTGTCTTGACTCCGGAACAAACACAATACTACTTCCTGTCCGGATTTACCGCCAAGTTGGCAGGTACGGAACGCGGCATTACCGAACCGACTCCCACCTTCTCCGCCTGCTTCGGTGCTGCTTTCCTGTCATTGCACCCGACCAAATACGGCGAAGAGCTGGTGAAGAAAATGAAACAGTCTGGTGCTACCGCTTATTTGGTGAACACCGGTTGGAACGGTTCAGGCAAACGCATCTCCATCAAGGACACGCGCGGTATTATTGATGCCATTCTCGACGGTTCAATTGACAAGGCTCCGACGAAGACTATCCCGCATTTCAGCTTCGTAGTTCCGACAGCTCTTCCCGGCGTAGATCCGCATATTTTAGACCCGCGCGACACGTATGCCACCCCTGCCCAGTGGGAAGAAAAAGCAAAAGACTTGGCAAATCGCTTCATCAAGAACTTTGCGAAGTTCACGGGCAATGAAACAGGCAAGGCTTTAGTTGTTGCCGGACCGGAACTGTAAAAGGTCAATTATTCAAATAGTAAAGCGCGGGAGGCAGATACCTTCCGCGCTTTTTCATTGTAATCAAAACGATTCTCTTTCGAACCACCTGCGAAAGTGTAGTTCTCCGAAGCAGCTGTATCTGTCTGATTGAAAAAAGTTAATCAGGGAGGGAATACTCAGCTACAGCATAAAAATATCAGGCATAAAATCACAAAGGATACTTTTCATTTCCTCCGAGTTAGTGATGAATTTGGTTTTTGCACCGTCCGGTTCATATTGAACGACATACCGCCCTTCCCCTTCCCTTGTTTTTATTTCGGTCTCAAAATCCAGAACCGTTATCTCGCAATTCTGTAAATTTCCCAACGGGGTTAGTGATCCGCCAAATCTCTTTTTCCCGTCCGCCGGTTTGTAAGCAATGCCTAAATCCTTAAGATTTTTCATACCTGTTAATATAAAACAGACTGGTACTGTTTGCATGTTTCGCCTGTCCCCAAAAAGAGGCAGCGACCACAAACCTCCGGTTTTTGCTCCGGAGAAAGTGTAACCGCCGTGCCGCTCTCTGTTTGATACGTTTACGGACAAGTATACAATGTTCCATAGAGGACTTTCGCATGGAGAAAAAATGTTTTCACAAGCTCTCGGACATCTTGTTAACAGGTCTTTTAACTTATTTGAGTCATGGAGAAGATTATGAAGATATGGTTTTGTCTGGTAACACCCGCGAGAGATTTTTGAAAGAAATAATCCCTCCGGAGAATGGAATACCCTCCCATGATACATTCAACAGGGTCTTCTCCAGCTTGGAGGCGGATTTGCTGCGTCAGTGCCTGAAGAATTATGGCAGGGATTTACTCGGACTTCTATCGGAAAAACAGATTTGTATTGACGGCAAGAAGTTAAGGGGCATCAGTCCCTAGAGGCATCCGGAATCATTCTCGTCCGGAACATGATCAAGAAACCGGGGTGCGCCCGCAAACAGTTTTTGTACTACGGAAGAAAGAGTCTGGCCTCTTTCCAACCATGTAAGGCTCCCGATGCTTTCAAGCAGACTTTCTGTCTGGGCAGATACAGGAAGGTCGGAGAACCTTTCATATCCTGAGGAAGTTCATAACCGGGAGTCGCATAATCGCATCAGATGGGCTTTATGATGTTGTCCGCATATTCACGCGCGGTTATATAGTAGAGAGTCAAAAAAGCCAAAAAGACATTCTCGTTGTCAACGCGACCGGCAAAAGGAACCGCTTTGCAGGTGGGATTGCCATTCGGATCCACCCCGAACAGTCCCACCAGTCCGGGGGATATGTCGTCGTCGGTCACTTCGCATCCGGCAGGGATGATGCTTCCGAATTGCGAGAACAGATTATCCAGTACCTTGAACGCTTCCGCCTGCAGACTGACCAGCCCATCACCTGCCCGGTGCCTGACTCCCAATTGTTGTACCTGTCTTTTCATTTCGACAGAATTTTGAATTTGTTTATGTTGAATTTATAGTTCCCGATTTCCTTTTCGACCTCTCCGGTATCCATGGCACCTTCAAGAATAACCGCCATTTTATCTCCGGAGAGCGAGGCAATCACTTCGGATTCCTCCAGAACGGGTTGCATCAGTTCTTGCGGAAAGCCGGTGGTAAAAAACGGATGGATTTCTTCCACCAAGGCAACTGGCGGTATCCAGTCCGTATATGGAATTACAGTTATGTTTTTCATTTTACCAGTCTTTTTTCAGATAATCTTCCAGTACTTGTAAATCGGAATGCTCCGGTCGAATACTGGAATATCTTTGTTGACAATAAAGTACCGGGTATTCAGCAGCGCGTATTCATCCGCAAGAGACCGGATTGTAATGACATCCGTGCCCTCGGGAAGGCTGATGCCGATATTTTTCCCTGCGAATTTCCAGTACACTTCTCCGGTAGCCGGAATCGCTGCCAGGGGTTCATTCCTTGTTCCGACAGACAGGAAAATACCTTCCGTAAAGAAGTGATATTGGAGTGAGGTAATTGTCCAGAGGAATTGCCGCAATGCCGTCCGAAGCCGTTGATATACGCAGATAGTCCTGAAGAGCCAGCGCATAAAAGTAAATACCGACTGTTGTAGGCAGTTCGTCCTGCGGCGGAACAAGATCCTCCTGCTGTATAACTTTATATTTTACATCAATGGGAATGAATTTGTCGATTTCTATCCGGACGGCTTCCCTGTCAACATCCGAGCCTGCCGGGAGAATCACCAGAAAATCGCAGGTCTCAAAGTCGTAGTAATGTTTGTCGGAACGCGCCACTGCCACCATCGCTTCCTCCAGATAGCCGAAGTCAACGTATTGACCTTCTTCAAATAGAGATATCTCCATGAGTTCTTCCGACCATGGCAGGATACGGATGTTCATGTCCCCGAATTTCATCCTGAGCCATCCGAGCAGCGAAATTGCCTGACTGTTCATGTTGATCAGCCGGTGATGTTCCGAACGCCATGCCTCAAAGTCCGCCCAAGTGGGCGCAAGATTGATCAGGCTGTTCAGTAGGAAGAACAGGACGGGCTGCCTCTTGTGCGGCGGAAGCAGGTTCCAGACGAGAGAGGCTACGGACAGGTTGAACTTTCTCATTGATGGGCGGGAGTAAGGGGAACGTAGGTGAAAGAGCTTCCGCCCAGATCGTAGTTGAAATAGCTGGCATACAGGCGGGCATAACCGTCCACGAGAATGTAGTCGGGATTATCGGTTCCCTTTCTGACCAGCCTTGAAAGGGTGGCAGTCAGCACGCCGGGAGAACTTACGACCGCATCCAGCAGCTGTCCGGCATACAGCATGCCGCCAAACTCCTGTCTGGTCGCCACGGTTTCTTCAATCAGCGAAGCCGGAAAGGCCGTACCATACACGATCTCCATGTCCAACTGGACTACATCCACTGTGGTACTGACAATCGTAACCTGACTTCCCAAGGGTTGGGAACGTGCGATGTAATTGCTGAAATTCATTCTCTCGGGATAGGACAGAGGCGTGATTTGACTGCCTTCGTCCCGTTTGGCAACCTGCAATGTGATCTGTCTGTCTGCTTCGTGGACGGCTGCCACGGCTATGATACGGGAGGCGGAGGCATCTTCCGTATAATAGGGAAGTGCCGTGTCCCTGTCCTACAGCAGCTCGTAGCCGTTCTGGGACATGAACGACAGGTTCAGCCACCATTCCGCCGTGCCGGGACGCGAATCCATGATCAGTGATCAGTTTGTGCGTGTCCGACTCGAATTTATCCAGTATTAGTTCAAAGGTATGTATGACGGTCGCGCATACATTAACCCACAGCCTCCATTCGGCAACCGCCGACACGGAAAGGGTGAATGCAACGGTCAGCCGTTCAATGATACTGTCCTCTATTTCCTTTACAGTTCTTGCCGTGTCGTTACACTTTCATTGATGTCCTTTACCGCCAGCTTGATCATCAACCGGCTTTCATCATTGATGACAATCCGGTTGCCTTCGCTGGAAGGTCAAAAGAGAAGTCGGGAGAGTCTCCAGCAACCGTCCCGCCATTCACGATATCGGGATTGAGCGAAAAGATTTCCCCCACGGCTTCCCTGTTACCGCAGTATTGTACGGCAGGGTCATGGATTGTCTGATTCTTTTCCGCTGTGATTTCTTTCATGTTTGACAATTCGCGTCAACCGTTAATTTACCCTCCGACAGTTTCACCGTCTTTACCTTTTGCCCGTCCCGTGAAAGCTCCCGCCTTACCGAGCGCAGGTATTCGTCGGGACGTTCGGCATTGATGTAGTTCATGCTGTGCACGCCGTATTCAGGAACACCCTTGTAATGTCCTTTCCCCGCCAGCAGCGATCCCCTTGGTGCTGTCCGGTGCTTTCCGCGTAGAGCAAATCACCGGTGGAAAAGTCTATGTCTCCTTCGGCTGTCTGTTTAATATCAATCATTACGACCTGTTGTGCATTTAGCAAATATTAATTTGAATGTTGTTGATATTTCTATTGAAAACGAACAGATTCAAGTATTGAATCATAGCAAGAGCGGTTATTTTCGCGAGAATTCTTGCAGCTAAACCGCCAAAAGTTTTTGCAAAATTGGTATTCATGGAGAATTGTCCCTTGAGTTGAGAAAAAAGCGTTTCTATGCGTTTGCGTTTTCGCTGTTTTATTTTGCTTAACCCTGTTTTGGCAGGTTGATTCTTTCGGGCAGGCACGCTATGTTTAATTTAACTTTGGTTAAACAAATCCGACTGATAATCAACACTTATATAGCCTTCATCCCCGATAAGTTCGCAATTTGAGAGCGAATACTTCACATCTTTAAATAATTGACGTCATGTACGCTGGCAGGTGTGAAATCAAAGGAGTGAATCACTGCATTCTCGTCACAAACGGCATGAAGTTTGAATCCGAAACAATGTGTTTTTGCTGCCGCACAATAACCAAATTCAGGTCTGATTTTGTCTGCCGTGCAAATAGAAGAGCGATTTGCACGGCTTGTTTTGCAAATTTCAACGGGAGTTGAGTCAATAATAAACAGATTGCTTGGACAAGAAAATTTTTGGCTTGGTTGCCGGCGGATTTTTTCCGTGCAGTCAAAGAGTTTTCTTCTGCGCCGGTTGTAAACGCTCCGGTCTGTTTTGTTGTCAGGACAGGTTCCTTTTATGACACCAAACAACTGTAATTCAGAATTGAAAGACATGTACTCGGCGTCAAATTTAGCGCAGCCAGCTCCAGATCAGATAATTTTGGTTGTCTGATTTGTTTGAAACCTGTTATATCCAGGCAAAGGTTTGTCAATTCTTTCAAAATAAGTTCGTGATTTTGCATCAGATTGTTCATTATATTTAATCGTTTATCAGACAGTTAAATATACGACTTTTAGTCAAATGAACAGTCTTTTTTTACTTTTTTCTAAATGCACAACGGGTTAACTATATATTGAATCCATAACTCAAAGGTATCAATTTCGTGCGGTTGCCCTGGATACCAATTATGGTTAAATAAGCGTAGTACAGGCAGAGAGGTAACGGATTGTTTATACTTTTGCGCCGGTTAAAAAAGAGAAGATGAGCAAACGGTTGATTATAGGTCTCCTTTTCTGTCTGTGCGGGACGGGTTCCGGTTATGCACAATGGACGGCGAAGGATTCGGTGTGGTTGCAAAACGTCCTGTCGGGGAAAGATTCCATACGGTTTAATCCGGAAACGATGCGGGCGATACGGGAAGGGAGTTTCCTGAATACGGATAAGCCGACGACAACTGCCTTGTCCGCTCCTCTTGAACTGCCGGTGCTGATGGATTTTTCGGAATATATGACAGGGGGCAATTTGATGTCTCCACAACGGAAAGTAGCGTTAAAAGACCTGCCGGTACAAGTCTTTTGGCAGTGGAATCCGGAGACGAAGGCGGAGTATGCGTTAAGTGACAAGTTCTTCGACTTTATGGAGAGTACCCGGCAGACCAAACCTGCCCGCCAACTACAAGGCTTGGGTGTGGCGGTTGAATGCGACTTTGCCGGTGCAATAGAATATGCCTTCAATCCGAAATATCGCCAGATTGCAAAGAACAGGGAGAATGCCGTATCCTATAAAAGCTACAACAGTTTGCCTTCCCGTGAATTGGCGGCGAAGCAGTACAAATACCGTGAAGAACATCCCGACAAGGTGATACCCGCCATCAAATCGAATGCAAAGCAGAGTGAAGAATTGCCGCTTCCGTTAGTTATTTTGAAAGGGAAGAAGGATGTGTTAGCCACCCGTCAATCATCTGCCGAGCCAGACTCGATTTCAGGGGAAGCGGCGGCAGATTCCCTCGATTATAGAACGCTCCGTCCGTAAGTTCATCCTCCTGCAATTTGATTTCCCCTCCGGCATAATCGGCAGTAAAGCCGACCATCAGACCGCTGGGGAAAGGCCAGGACTGGTTGCCGAAATAGGTAATATTACACACGTCAAGTCCGGTTTCCTCCTTTACTTCCCTTGCCACGCACTCCTCCAACGTTTCCCCTATTTCAAGGAAGCCGGCGACCAGACCATGAAATGCCCCCTTGAAGTTGCGGGCACGCACCAGCAGTATCTCCTCATCGCCTTTGCGGACAAGTGCAAGTATGGCAATGGAAATAAAGGGATAAAGTTCATGGCGGCACGAGGGGCAGAAACGCATGACAGGGAGGGGGGATGATTCGGTTGCCGTACCGCAAGCCGTACAGAAGCGGCTGTGCCTTTCCCAATAAAGCAGTTGGGAGGCTTTGCCGGCTATTAAATAGAAGCGGGGTTCAAGCATATCCCATGAGGCACGAAGGGCGACAAGAATGTAGCGGTCAGTCTCTTCCGCCGAGACATCTGCCGTTCCCGTTTGGCAAACCATATCGCCCGTATCGGGAACGGTCAGCGGGTTTGCCGACAGCGGGACGGGGGGATGTTTTCCGAAAGGAATGGTGTAACCTCCCTTCTCTTTCTTCTCCAATAAAAGCCGGTTGTCGCAGAAAATAAACCAGTACATATCAAGTTTCACAAGGTTACGAATGTTACATACTGTAGCCTGAGAACTTATAAGTACGATCGGATGTACTGTTAAACAAGTATCTGACGACAAAAACAAATATCCCTATCACATTGGCGGAAGATGTGCCAAGCAGGGTGACAATAGCAATATCAGACAGGGCAAACGGCACAGATTGGAAGCCACAGAAGAACAGCATAGCAAAAACAATAACTAAAAAGCCGACAAGCAATGCGAATATTTTGTTCGCAAATCGTTTCCTTTCCTCTCTATCCTGTCTTTTACTGTAAAGTTCTTCCTTTTGAAGACTTAACATAATTTTATCATGCGTCAAGCCTATTTCATTTTCAGTATCTTTATTGGATACCTGCTCTCTGATTGTCATTTCACAAGCATTATATAGTATGATTTGGTGTATAGATCAGGGATAGGATTGTTTTCGCCTTCTATATAACATAAAGCCCAGGGCGTACCTTTCTTATGCGTTAAAGCGACCATCTGGAAGTCGCTCATTCCGGCATACCTTTCCCATACAAAGTCGGCAACTTCTTTAACCATCTTGTCTTTCAATTCGGGCGTTTCAAATACCATCTTGTCGCCTGCCCAATTGGATATGACTGATTCCTCTCTTATCGGCTGGTTCCTGTGATATTTGAATGAGTGATAGACGGAGGGAATTACCGGACCGTTTTTCCATGCTTCCACCTTGTCAAACCGGTCATCAAGCGCAGGTCTGTCATACAGTGCCAGACAAAAGCCGTGAGTTATATACACCCTTTTCATCAAGCCGAGTTGGTACAGCTCTTTGTCGTCTCTCTTGGCAAGGGAGATGAAATAGTTCGCCAAGGCTGTAGCATTTGTCTTCATGGTTTTGTGTATTCATTATTACCCGTTCACTCGTATTTTACGCCCGATATGCAGAATGGTGGTTTGTTTGATTCCGTTCAGTTTGCAGAGCTTGCCAACGGTTGTTCCATATTTGACGGCGATACCGCCCAAGGTATCCCCGGCTCGCAGTTTGTGGTAAACGGGTTCGGGTGCGTTGGCAACGGGAGTTTCTTCTTCCTTATTGAATGAGCTGTATTTCGCTATAGTTTCGGCAGCCAGCATATTATTTATTTCTGCGTTGCCTTTAGGGCTGTGGAAGACATAGACATCGTTGTGCGGAACACCGTTTTCAAAATCGAACAGAGCTTGCGGATCAAGAGCCAGACCGAGGAAGCGGGTTTCAAAGTGGAGGTGGGAACCGGTGGAGCGTCCGGTGTTCCCGCTCAAAGCAATAGGGTCGCCCGCCCGCACAATATCATCCTCATTTACCATGAGTTTAGAGAGATGCCCGTACACCGTTTCCAGTCCGTTCGGATGGCGTATCACCAAATAATTGCCATATCCCCGCCGCTCGAAATCCCTTATGCGCACCCTGCCATCAAAAGCCGCCCGCACGGTATCACCGGTGGGTATGCTCAAGTCCGTGCCGCTGTGCATACGCCGCCCGCGCCTTCCGTATTTGGATGTAACCTTGAATGTCCCCGTGAGCGGCAGGACGAAAGAGGAGCAATCAATATCGTAAGTTTCGGGGAAGTCTATGGTTTCCTTCTTGAACGGGTTTACGTTTTTACGATCCCAATGCGAGTCGTACAACTCATCGGCGGGAAATAACAGCGATTCTCTGTAAAGCAACGCCGCCTTTTCATTGATTTCGATAAGCTTTTGTATGGGAATATCCTCCTTGGTAACCACCTTGTCGGCCATAAGTTTAGACACATGCCGATCCATTGATTCTGTTGAGGCAGCCGAATTTGTATTCTTGTTGATTATGATTTCCTGTGCTTCGAGGTATAGTGGAAAAAGAGAAATGCAACACAGGCTTAGGACTGTTTTAACCGTCATTCTGTATGATTTGTTACTTAAAGCGCACAAAGAACGTGTATTACACCTACTTATCCAAATAATACCCCACAAAATATCCCTATATATAAAAAAGGATGTGAAAAAGGGGTGTATGGACAAGGCGGTTTTGCCTTTTGCAAAAAGGCTTTGCCTTTGGATTTTAATCTATTTTTGCCTGCATCAAACATAGACACAGTGACAGACCCTTCCATTTTTGAGAATAAGGCGGCGGTTTACTATACGTTAGGTTGCAAACTGAATTTTGCCGAGACGTCGGCTATCGGGAAAGTCCTAGCAGAATACGGTATCCGCAAGGCGCGGACGGGGGAGAAGGCGGATATTTGTGTGGTGAATACGTGTTCGGTTACCGAGTTGGCGGACAAGAAATGCCGGCAAGCCATCCGCCGCATCGGCAAGCAGCATCCCGATGCCTTTATGGTGGTAACCGGCTGTTATGCACAGTTGAAACCGGAGGAATTGTCGCACATTGAAGGGGTTGATCTGGTGCTGGGCACCGAGCAAAAGCAGGACATTCTGCAATACATTGATAATTTCGCCAAAAGGGAAACGGGCGGGGCTGTCATCGCTTCCGCCGCCAAAGACATACGCACCTTCTCCCCCTCCTGCTCCGCCAACGACCGGACACGCCATTTCCTGAAAGTACAGGACGGATGTGATTATTATTGTTCCTATTGCACGATCCCTTTCGCCCGCGGGCGTAGCCGGAACGGGACAATCGTTTCGCTGACGGAACAGGCTCGTGAGGCGGCTCGCAAGGGCGGGAAAGAAATCGTACTGACGGGTGTCAATATCGGCGACTTCGGGAAAAGTACGGGCGAAAGTTTCATTGATTTGCTTCGCTCGCTGGACGAAACAGAGGGCATCAGCCGCTTCCGCATCTCTTCCATTGAGCCGAATCTGATTACCGATGAAATCATTGACTTTGTTGCTCACAGCCAACGCTTTGCCCCGCATTTTCACATACCGTTGCAGAGCGGGAGCGACACCGTCCTTTCCCTGATGCGCCGCCGCTACGACACTGCTTTATTCTGCCGCAAGATTGAGAAGATAAAATCCGTCATGCCTCATGCCTTTATCGGTGTGGACGTGATTGTCGGTACACGGGGAGAAACGGACGAATTGTTTGAAGAAACGTACCGCTTCATAGAGAGTCTGCCTGTCAGCCGCCTCCACGTGTTCAGTTATTCCGAACGTCCCGGTACACAGGCTCTGGAAATAGCCCATACGGTGGATACCAAGACAAAACACGCACGCAGTCAGGAATTGCTGGATATTTCCGAACGGAAATTGCAAACGTTTTACGAAAGCCGCATCGGACAGGAAGCCGTTGTCCTCTTTGAACATACGCACAAAGACAACCTTATGTACGGCTTCACCGAAAACTATATCAGAACGGAAGCTCCCTACAACGCCTCTTGGGTGAACAAACCCCGGCAGGTGCGGCTTGGCGGGTGGAACAAGGATAAAACGGCGTTGGTATTGACTTTGTAATCCGGTAATTTATCGCAGCCGTTCCAGCGAACGAACCAGTGCCTCGTCTGCACCGATATTCCGTATCGCCAGATAATTGAGAATTAGACCTACCAGCGGAAAAGACAAGGCAATTTTCACCCCCGTCGCGGCATCGGGATGTTGCCCTTTCACCACGTGAAACACGAAAAAGAGGAAAAAGCCATAAAAACCAACCATCAGAACGGCATTGAATATGCACAACCGCAACTGCTTCACCCGTGTCTTAAACAGGAATATCGTTGCAAAAGCCGTCAGGGCGATAATTGCCGTCAAGGCGAAAAGCCCCCAAGTGGGATAGACAAGCTCCGGCGCGGCTGCCGTCGTATGCAATCCTGCCACATCAAACGTATAAACCTGCTCTCCGGACGAAACAATCGACAGAGGCAGGAAAAACACAGCCGTCATCAAGGCTGCAATCAAAAGGAGATAGAGGGTTTGTATCCGCTGTAACATATTGTTATCCTAAGTACGTGATAAAATCAATTTATAGATAAGGTTCTGTGGTGTCCCAAAGGGACAAAAGATTTCAGCCTCACATGAAGCAAAGCGGAATGTGAGGCTGAAATATCCCGTCCTTACAGGACTTCCAAGTAGGCATGCAATTCATCCATGCTTTTGAGCAGGATGCCTTTACCTTCTTTTATTTCCTGTTCTGCTTGCAATATCCGTTCGACCATTTTCGGAGAGAAATACTCGTCATCAGTCTTTACTTTCTTCCGTGTAATTTCTTTTGTTTCCATTTGATCAAAATAGCATGTAATCAAAGAATTTCCTCCTCTTCCTTGGCAGGATTCTTATAATAGAGTTTGCCTTCCAGCAGTTCCTGCGTGGCAAGCAGAGTTGGTTTCGGCAGTTTCTCGTAATAGCGTGAGATTTCGATTTGTTCCCTGTTTTCAAACACTTCTTCCAGATTGTCAGTGTATGATGCAAATTCCTGAAGTTTCTTTTCCAAATCTTGCTTCATTTCCACACTGATTTGGTTGGAACGCTTCGCGATAATCTTTACTGTTTCATAGACATTGCCCGTTTCCGCCGACATTTTCATCATGTCGCGTGTCACTGTTGTTAACGGAGCATTAGTTTTTCTGTAATCCATATAGTTTGATATTCGTTATTGTCAGAAGTTATTCCTTGATCTGCTTGTTGGCATAATCGTAGAAACGCTGTATCTGGCGGATGTATTTTCCTTCGGGAAATTCGTTGGTGTAATTGTAGTATTCGTCCGTCACCTCGCGGTATCTTCCTTGCAGCATCTCGTCCACGCTGACAAGTGCCAATTCGTATTTCGAGCGGATGATATAATACATAAAATCCTCTCTGTATTTTGAATAGGGGTAGTTTCGCAAAGCGTTTTGGGCGGTGATAACGCTTGCCAGATAGTTGTTTCCCATATAAGTGCCCAAATTGTAATACAGCCGTATGGCTTGCAGTTCCTTATGGGCTAATTTCTCCTGCAATTCAAACATGATGTTCTGCGCCTCTTCAGCCCGTTCGCTTTGCGGATAATATTCCATATACAACTGCAACTGCTCAATGGCTTTGTAGGTTAATGTCTGATCCAAGCGCGGCTCGGGAGAGTCAAGATACAAGCCGTAGCCCGAATAATAACGGGACAGTTCGGTATATTCGCCGTTGGGATAGGTGGTATAGTAAGTTTCAAAATACTGCGAAGCGGTCTGATAGTCTGTCATTCCGTAATAACTCTGCGCCAGCAGGTAAAGGGATTCTTCCGCATTGACCGTTCCCTTAAATATAGTGTACAGTTCTTCCAGCAGGGTGGCTGACTTACTGTATTTCTTCGCATTAAAATATTTCTTCGCATACGAATATTTGTGTTCCGCATCCGTACTCTTCAACACTTTGTTATACTCCCCGCAGGAGGAGAATAAAACCGCAATCAACATCAAAGGAAACAGGATTTTTCTCATTCTCTTTCACGCACTTTTTTAGCGG
>LBCX01000511.1 GCA_001657575.1 Bacteroidales bacterium Barb4 | reverse complement strand
CGCCCGATTCAGGTTTAATTAATCCGCCTAAAATCATCGCTAATTCCGTTTGACCATTACCTTCAATTCCGGCAATTCCTAAAATTTCACCCGCTTTAATTTCGAATGATAAATTATTAATTGCCCTAACTTTTGGTTCCGATAAACGCGCAGCATTTAATTTCTTAACGTGTAATACAGTTGGTGCATCGATCGGTAATTCAATGTATTGTTGCTCATTTATTAACTTGGTTAAGTGTTTACCAACCATTGCATCGGTGATGATGACAACATCTGTGTTGTGCACATCGTAAGTAGCAACAAATTTACCTTGACGAATGACGGTTGCTTGATCAGCAACTGCTTTTACCTCGTTTAATTTGTGCGTGATAAGAATGACAGTTTTACCAATCTTCTTAAAGTGTAATAACATCTCCAAAAAACCTTTAATTTCTTTGTCAGACAGCACCGCTGTTGGTTCATCAAAAATTAAAATGTCCGCGTCACGGTACAATAACTTGACGATTTCCGCACGTTGTTGTTCACCGACGCTAGCATCTTTGACTTTCATGTTCAAGTTCAGTGGCAAATGATACTGGTGACATAATTTACCAATGCGTTTGGCTGCTTCTCTACGATCCAAGAAACCAAAGTGGCTCACTTCGGCACCCAACATAATATTTTCTAAGAAAGTAAAATCTTGGACTAATTTAAAGTGTTGGTGCACCATGCCTAAGCCAAATTTACCTGCATCTTGTGCTGATTGAAGTTTCACTTCTTCACCCTTGATGGATATAAAACCAGAAGTCGGTTTGTAAATCCCAAACAAGATGGACATTAATGTAGATTTACCAGCACCATTCTCACCGACGATTGCGTGGATCTCGTTATGTTTGACACGTAAAGTAATGTTATCATTGGCGATGATCGAACCGTTCGCAAAAGTTTTAGTGATGTCAATCATTTCCACATCATAATTGGCGTTAGGTATTATTTTTTTGTTTTTCTTCATAAATACCCCTAATACTTAAATTCCATGTGTTTGTCAACCGAGACTGGGTCGTTCGCCGTAAAATATCCTAAATCTTTGGTGTTCATTGCGGTAACAAACTGCCCGAAAGTATTAATCTGTTCTCCAACACCATAACCAAATTGTTTT
>LBCX01000510.1 GCA_001657575.1 Bacteroidales bacterium Barb4 | reverse complement strand
GTGTGTGCGCCGCATCAGTCCTTCACTCGGAGCGGCACGGCGAAGGTGACGGTGCGCGCTTCCTTGAGTTCCTTGCTGCCTGCCGAGTATTTGGTAACGATTTCTATGGTGTAAAGCCCGGAGGCGAGGTTGTCGGGCACGCGCAGGCTGAGCATGCCTGCCGTGTTGATGGCAATCTCCATCGCCTTGAAGCGGTCGCCAAGCACGTTGACAAAGAAGACGCCGATGTTGGCACCCGTGCCGACTACCTTGATCTTGCTGCCGAAGAGGTGCGCCTGATGCCCGGGGGTAAGGATTTCATCGGTCAGGTCGCTGGCGATGTCAAGCACATGCTCGATCAATCCCCCTATGGCGGCGATGCCCTGAATGACGACTTTGGCTTCCTCTTCAATGATTTTGCGGAGGGCGTCGAGGATGTAGAAGTTAATCTTGATGGCGTGTTTCTTGCTGTCGAAAGTTTCGGCGGCGGAGTCAAAAGTACCGGTCACGCTGGCGGAGAGGCGGAAATAGTGCAGATTGGCGGAATAGCCGCCGAGGAGGATGCGGATCGTTTCATTCAGGAAGCCGCGCACGTGCTGCTTGGCGTCTTCCACGTTGCCGGTGATTTCGCCGCGGGCGGCGCCGGACTCGACAATGTCGTCAATGCCGGCGCTGTTCTCCGTCTGGGGGTGGGCAATGTATTTGCCCGCCACATCCGGGAAGTTGTTGGCGTACAGCAGTACCTTGAGGGTGTATGCCAGCTCCTTGAGTTTGTTGAACATGGGGATTTAGTTGTTAGAAGTTAGGAGATAGTAGTTGGGAGTTAGAAGCCCTGCGGGCGGTAGGGGCATCCCTCGTGGATGCCCTGGGGGCGGATCATTACCAAGTTCCTGCTGAACTATGGTGCCTTTTTTTATGCGCTACGGGCGCAAATGCCCTGAAAGGGCAAGAGATTTCAGCCCCACATGCAGCGTAGCGGAATGTGGGGTCAATGGAACGGGCAACCCGATGAAATCCTGAAAGGATGACCGAATAATATATATTGCATTGTAAACCATTACCTGTATTTGTATCGCCCTTTCAGGGCTTTGTTTGTATGTACCCGTCTATACCCCACATTCCGCTACGCTGCATGTGGGGCTGAAATCTTTTGCCCTTTC
>LBCX01000183.1 GCA_001657575.1 Bacteroidales bacterium Barb4 | reverse complement strand
CCGCCAACTCCGCCAGCTGGGTGCTTCCTGCGATTGGGAGCGCACGGCTTTCACGATGGATGAGGTGCGCTCGAAAAGCGTTATCAAGGTGTTTGTTGATTTGTATAAAAAAGGGCTTATTTACCGTGGTGTGCGCATGGTAAATTGGGATCCGCAGGCATTGACGGCTCTGTCAGATGAGGAAGTTATATATAAGGAGGAGCACGGCAAACTTTACTATTTGAAATATAAAGTGGAAGGCTCGGATGCTTACGCCGTCGTGGCGACCACCCGCCCGGAAACAATCATGGGGGACACCGCCATGTGTATCAACCCCGATGACCCGAAAAACCGGCATCTGAAAGGCAAGCGCGTCATCGTTCCCTTGGTAAACCGCATCATTCCCGTTATTGAGGATAACTATGTGGATACGGAGTTCGGCACGGGCTGCCTGAAAGTTACCCCTGCCCACGACATAAACGACTATATGCTGGGCGAGAAATACAATCTGCCCGTCATTGATATTTTCAACGACAACGGGACGATCAACGAGGCGGGCGGGCTTTACATCGGCATGGATCGCTTTGAAGTGCGCCGGCAGATTGTCAAGGATTTGGAAGCCGCCGGTTTGCTGGAAAAAGCGGAGGACTATGATAACAAGGTCGGCTATTCCGAACGCACGAACGTGGTTATCGAGCCGAAGCTGTCCATGCAGTGGTTTCTGAAAATGGAAGACATCGCCAAACCCGCTTTGGATGCAGTGATGAACGATGATATCAGGTTCTACCCCTCGAAGTTTAAGAACACCTACCGCCATTGGATGGAGAACATCAAGGATTGGTGCATCAGCCGCCAGCTCTGGTGGGGGCATCGCATTCCGGCGTATTACCTGCCGGAGGGGGGCTTAGTGGTTGCCGAAACGGCGGAGGAGGCTCTGCGATTGGCGAGGGAGAAGAGCGGCAAAAACAGCCTGCGGGCGGAAGACCTGCGGCAGGATGAGGATTGTCTGGATACGTGGTTCTCTTCTTGGCTTTGGCCTGTTTCCCTGTTCGATGGAATTTGTAACCCCGACAATGAGGAGATGAGGTATTACTATCCGACTGCCGACCTTGTGACGGGGCCTGACATTATCTTCTTCTGGGTAGCCCGCATGATTATGGCGGGGATATGAGTTTGAGAGGAAGATGCCGTTCAAGAATGTGTATTTTACCGGTATCGTGCGCGACAAGCTGGGGCGTAAAATGTCCAAATCGCTGGGCAATTCTCCCGACCCGCTGGATTTGATTGAACGCTTCGGTGCCGACGGTGTCCGCATGGGCTTGATGCTTGCCGCACCGGCAGGGAACGATATACCTTTCGATGAGGCGTTATGCGAACAGGGGCGCAATTTCAACAATAAGATATGGAACGCTTTCCGTCTGGTCAAAGGCTGGCGGACGGACGACAGTATTGCACAGCCGGAGACGGCGAAGATTGCCGTGAAGTGGTTTCGTATGCAATTGAGCAAGGTGCTTGCCGAGTCGGACGATTCCTTCGGGAAGTACCGCCTGAACGAGGCGATGATGTCGGCTTACAAGCTCTTTTGGGATGAGTTCTCCGCTTGGTATCTGGAAATGATTAAGCCGGGGTACGAGTTGCCGATAGATGCCGCAACTTACAGGGAAACCCTTGATTTCTTTGATGCGTTGCTCCGTCTTCTGCACCCCTTTATGCCGTTCATCACCGAAGAATTATGGCAGGCGTTAAAACCGCGCCGACAGGGCGAAAGCATCATGCTCTCCCGAATGCCGGAAGCAGGGGAAACCGACAGTGTCTGGCTGGAAGATGTTGAGCTGGCGAAGGAAATCATCGGCGGCATCCGTACCGTCCGCCTGCAAAAGAATATACCGAACAAGGAAGCCCTCGAATTGCAAGTGTCTGGGGGGCGGCACAACGAAGCCCTCAATCCGGTTATCAGTAAGCTATGCAACCTGAAAGCCGTTTCTATAGCTAACAAAAAGGCGGCAAACTCCGCCTCTTTCCTCGTCCGCACTACGGAATATACCGTCCCGCTGGGCGAATGGATGAATGTGGAGGACGAACTTGCCAAGCTGAATGAAGAGCTGTCTTATCAGCAAGGCTTCCTTGCCTCCGTTCTGAAAAAGCTCGGCAATGAAAAGTTTACCGCCAACGCCAAGCCCGAAGTGGTTGCCGTGGAACGCAAAAAGCAGGCGGATGCGGAAAGCAAAATCCAATCCATTCAAGAAAGTATCCGTACACTGACCTCAACCGACAAACAATAACCGATGGCAGAGAGCAGAGCAAAAGCGGGTGCGGGCAAAACGAAGACAATCATCGTCCCCGACACCGGGCGGATACAGCCGCAGGCACGTGAATTGGAGGATGCGGTATTGGGTGCCCTGCTGCTTGAAAAGGATGCCTATTCCATGATCAGCGAATTGCTGAAGCCGGAATGTTTCTACGAGAAGTCGCACGAAATGATCTTTTCCGCCATCGTCGATTTGGCTGCCACCCAACGCCCCATTGATATGCTGACCGTAGTTGATCAGTTGAAGAAGCGGGGCGAACTTGACACCGTAGGAGGCCCTCTTTACATCTCGCAGCTCACCTCCAAAGTGGTCAGCACCGCCCACCTCGAATATCATGCCCGCATCATCGCCCAAAAGTATCTGGCGCGTGAACTTATCAGCTTTACCGCCTCCGTGCAGGGAAAAGCCTTCGATGAAACCATTGACGTGGACGACCTCATGCAGGAAGCGGAAGGCAAACTCTTTGAAATCTCCCAGCAGAACGTAAAGAAGGACGTTACCCAAATCAACCCCGTCATCAAGGAAGCGTTGAGTATGCTTGAAAAAGCCTACAACCGGAAAGAGGGGCTGAGCGGGCTAAGTTCCGGTTTCACAAGTTTGGACAAGGTTACTTCCGGCTGGCAGAACTCCGATTTGGTCATCATCGCCGCCCGTCCGGCTATGGGAAAGACCGCCTTCGTACTCTCGATGGCGAAAAACATGGCGGTGAACCACAATATCGCCATCGGCATGTTCTCCCTTGAAATGAGCAACGTACAGCTCGTAAACCGTCTTATCACCAACGTATGCGAAATCCCCGGCGAGAAAATCAAGAGCGGACGCTTGGAAAACTACGAATGGGAACAGCTCAACTACAAGCTCAACGAACTCTACGATGCCCCCGTCTATATTGACGACACCGCCAATATGTCGGTCTTTGAACTGCGGACAAAAGCCCGCCGCCTCGTTCGCGAGCACAACGTCAAGTGCATCATTATCGACTACCTCCAGCTGATGAACGCCAGCGGCATAACCTTCGGCAACCGCGAGCAGGAAGTCAGCACCATCTCCCGCTCTCTCAAAGGCTTGGCAAAGGAACTCAGCATCCCCATCATCGCCCTGTCACAGCTGAACCGCGGCGTAGAATCCCGTCAGGGCAGCGAAGGCAAACGTCCCCAGCTCGCCGACCTGCGCGAATCGGGAGCCATCGAACAGGATGCCGACATCGTCTGTTTCATCCACCGCCCCGAATACTATAAAATATTTGAAGACGAACGCGGCAACTCCCTCAAAGGCGTAGCCGAAATCATCATTGCCAAACACCGTAACGGTGCCACGGGTGACGTCCGCCTGCGCTTCAAAAGCGAATTTGCCAAGTTCATGAATATCGACGAAGACGTCTCCGTCCGTGAATTTACCTCCGGCATGAACGCCTCCGAACCGATGCCCGCCATCCCCTCCGCCGGCGAGGACTTCCTGCGGCAGGGCAACCCGGGGGATGTACCCTTCTAAATGATTAGTAATTGATATTACGCAGAAGTCCAGAACTTTAGATTAGCCCCGTGTGAAAAAGAGGTAATATTGCAGGATAAAAAACAGCAAATTCAAAAAGAAAGGAAGTCGTATAATAAACCAAAAACTTAAGAAATTAATCGTAAGCTATTAAGGTTCTTTTGATTATTCCAAGTTTACCTTTTTTCTTTTTGGATTTCAGGAACAAATATATGCAAAAGTATATTATAGGCATTGAGCAAGAAAAAACTTGATCTGTGTTTTATTCAAAATGAAGATGTGTTTAAAGAAAAAAGAAATGACCAATACGACTGTTGCCGTGAGGCAGGCATTAAAAAAACTTCTTGAAAAAAGCCGATGCGGAAACGTCCAATTCCGTTTTCAGGACAAAGCCCGTCTGTACAATCTGCCTCAGGAGAACATTATGAATTTGCAACAGCTTACAAGCGAACGGGATATGTATGTGGCGGACAAAAGCAAGTATCAGGTTGGTTGACTGATCAGGAGCGTTTTATGCACAAGAAAGATTATAAGCAGAAAAACAGCCGCTTGAAAGGACTGATAAAGGGTTTGGAGAAAAGCATCTGGCAAGCAGAGAAAGAGATTAAAGAGTTCATAGAGAGCGGTGAAATTTTGTACGAATGGCATAAACGTCTTTGTACGGCAGAAGGCACCGGCAATAAAACGGCTATAAAGATGACTGTTGTAACAAAGAGATTTACGGACTTTACGGATGCGCGAAAGTTTTGCTGCCATGTTGGTGCGGCACCTTTCTCTTATTTGTCGGAGAGCGGCATCTGGTCGCGAAGTAGGGTCTCACAGCGGGTAGACAGGGGTATCAAGGCCCTTTTACACATGGCGACTCCGGTTGTTGCCGCCAGATGCAGGGGGAAACTTCATCACGACTGTTATGAAAGGAAAGCAGCTGAAGGAAAAAATAAGATGTCTGCCCCAAACGCCGTCAGGGCGAAGCTTGTGCACCGGATGTTTGCCGTAATCAGAAATAATCAGGATTATCAAAAAGATTATGTTAATGCGCTTGTGTGAATCATAAGGATAAGGACGGCGGATTTCAGTCCCACGTGCAGTAAACCCCTAACAGGGTTTGAAACCCTGTTAGGGGTTTACTGTATACATATTCAAAGCAAAAACGCTCTACCTTCACAGACGGAGCGTTTCTTAAAAATGAAAAAGCTTTGATGAAAATATCAAGATCCACTATATATAATATAAAACAAAAAAGACAGGTCACAAACGTGTGTAAAAACAGGCTGCAAATAAACAGGCAAAAAACTGCCGGACTGAAATCTTTTGCCCTTTCAGGGCATCTGCGTAAAACTTACCCCTAACAGGTTTTCAAACCCTGTAAACCTCGCTTCTGTGATCAATCTTAATCACTTTCAGCGTTAAAACATCATCTTTGATTGAATAAACAACACGGTAATCGCTTGTGCGTATTCTGTATCTGTTATCAAAGTCAGATAATTTACAATAACCAATAATAACATTATACATGTTCTATCCCGCGCCTTTTGTTTTCTTCTTCCATGAACTCGCGCAATGGCATTGTGGGTTCATTTCGATACCACCAGCAATACAAAAGGTCGTACCAGTCTTCCAGTCTTTGACGTAATTTATACCACGCGAGACGCAAACCCCTGGCAGTCCCAACCGTTTTTTCCTTTTCACATTCAATTCCTGCCGACAGTAAAACCTTAACTTCTTCTTCCATACTATTCTATTTGTAAACCTTGAATCCCACCCCTGACAGGGTTTCAAACCCTGTTAGGGATTTACTGTACACATAATCAAAGTAAAAACGCTCTACCTTCACAGGCGGAACGTTTTTTTGTCTCAAGATTAGCAATTAATATTTTAATAAATAATGAAAAACACGCCGCAAATATACAGGCAAAATCCAATGCTGCAAATAAACAGGCAGAAAAATTCAGAAAAAAATGGAACGAACCCCTGACAGGGTTAGGGGTAAACTATCGTTCTTTCAGAACTTTCCTGACGGCGTTATCCGTAAATCCCATATTCCCCCACATTCTTCCCGACGTGCTTCGCTTTACGTCGGGCTGAAATCTTTCGTCCCTTCGGGACGGCTGCGTAACAAAAGAAAGATGGAAAATGTATTATCTGCAAAGCAAAAACGCTCTACCTTCACAGACGGAGCGTTTCTTAAACATGAAAAAACTTAATGAAAATGTCAAGATCTAACACTATATTTATAATATAAAACAAAAAAGACAGTCCACAAACGTGTGTAAAAACAGGCTGTAAATATACAGACAAAATTCAATGCGGCAAATAAATCAGCCAAAAAATGCCAGAAAAAAAACGAAAGGGATATACATGAAGGGTTATAAGAACGCC
>LBCX01000182.1 GCA_001657575.1 Bacteroidales bacterium Barb4 | reverse complement strand
ATTCAAGAAGAATGGCGAAAATCCTTTTTGAAACCCTGTCAGGGGTATGTTCAGGTTTACGGAAAGGGCGAGCCGATGAAATCCTGTCAGTTCTTTACGGCAAATTTTGCAGTGTATCTTTCTTTCCCGTTTGCAGCATTCAGGATATAGATGCCGGCGGGCAATATTGCGGGATGCACGGCATTGCCTGCCTTGAATTGCAGCACCTGCCGCCCGTCAATCGTACTAACCGCGACGGCGAAGCCCTCCAGATTGACAAGATGCAACATGCCGTCCGCATAATACGCCCGCGTCCCGCTGCCGGCGACAGTCTCGTTGCCGGCAACCCCTTTCTCAAATATCGCCGTCAGTTTCATATCCCCCTTCACGACAAACCTGTAGGGATTGTCGCCGGAAAGGCTGCTGCCTGCCGCATTTACCCACTTCACAAAATGATAACCGTCTTCAGCCTCCGCGTTTGCCACAGCCTCCGTATTATAGTCATATACATAACGGTCATATACATCCCATCCTATCCTTATCCTGCCGTTTTGGGCTGACAAAATCACCTGATAACTGTTTGCGGCAAAATCCGCCTTAACGCTCGTGTTGTCTTTTACCGTAAATCTGAACGGATTGGCGGCGAAGACGTTGCCGTTTGCCATTGTCCACTTCACAAAATGATAACCCGTATCCGCGACTGCCTCTATCGTCGCCTCTGCCCCGTACAGATAACTGCTGTTGCCCGACTTTATCGTACCGTTGTCACCGGCAGTCACACTCACCCGATACCCGCCCGCGGCAAAGTCGGCAAAGTGCGCCTTAATGTCCGCGTCTCCTTTCACAACAAAGGTATAGGGATTGTCGGCGGAAAGGCTGTCGCCGTTTGCATCCGTCCATTTTACAAAATAATACTCCGCGTAGGCTTCTGCTTCTATCGTCGCCTCTGCGTTAGGCAGATATGTACCGTCGCCCGATACTATCCCGCCGTTATTGCCGGCGGACAACGTCACGCGGTAAAGAATGTCATCTGTAAAATCAGTATTGGCGACAAAATGAGCCTTAATGTCCATGTCCTCTTTCACTTCAAATGTATAAGGATTGGCGGCGGAAAGAATTTGGCCCTTCGCATTTGTCCACCTCACAAAACGATAACCTTCGTATGCTTCCGCCTCAACTGTGGCATTCGTATTATGGCGATATGATCCGTTGACCGACTTTATCCTGCCGTTATTATCGCCGGCAGACGCATTCACGAGGTAATAGTTCTCTGCAAAATAAGCCTTGACGAGAATATCTCCTTTCACAACAAAGGTATAGGGATTGTCAGTGGAAAGACTCTCGTTGTTCGCATTTGTCCACTTCTCAAAATGATAGCCGTAGCCCGCATCAGCCGTCAGCCCGACTTCATTATTATACGGATAGGTACCGCCTCCCAATACTGCCTTTCCACCGTTAACGGCAAGTACATTCACCAGACAACTGTTCCCGACAAAATTCGCCCGAACCTCCGTATGCTCTTTCACCACAAACGTATAGGGATTATTCGTGGAAAGACTCTCGCCTTTCGCATTTGTCCACTTCACAAAATGATAGCCGTAATCCGCCTCAGCCATTATCCTGGCTTCCGTATTATACTGATAGGTACCGCTGCCCGGTGATGTTATCCCGCCGTTGTCGGCGTACAGCCTGACTTGGAGACTGTTCGTTTCAAAATGCGCCTGAACAAGGGTATTTTCCGTCACGGTAAACGTATAGGAACTATTGGCAGAAAGAAAGTCTCCCTCTTGGTTCGTCCACTTTATAAAATGGAACTCCCTGTTCGGTAAAGCCGTCACTGTCGCCTTTGTGTTATACACATATCCCTCCTTTTTGTCCGCCTGTGCCGTGCCCATCTGCTTATCGGCAGACAGGCTTACGGTATAGTAGTTGTCTTCAAAGTTTGCCTGAAGCTCGGTGTTTTTCTCCACTGTAAATGTATAGGGATTGGCGGTGGAAACAGTGTTCCCCGTCCTGTCCGTCCACTTCGCAAAATGATAGTGCGGATTTGCCTGCGCCTCTGCCGTTGCCTGTGTCTTATACAGATAGGCGCCGCCTCCGCCCGGCTTTATCGTGCCGTTATTGCCGGAGGTAAACAGACTCACGGTATAGCTGTTTGCTTCAAAATTTGCCTGAATGTCTTCATCCTTCTTCACTGTAAAGGCATAGGGATTGGCGGTAGAAACAGTGTTCCCCGCCCGGTCCGTCCACTTCACAAAATGATAACAGGAGTCCGCCTCAGCCTCTATGGTCGCCAGTGTGTTATACGAATGTGCGCCGTTGCCCTGCGTTATCGTACCGTTCTTGCCGGCAGACAGATTTACGATATAGTCGTTTTCTGTAAAATGTGCCTGTAAATTGACATGCCTCATCATCTTTTCACGATAGGGATTGACGGTGAGAGTGAGACTGTCTTTAATTTCGTCACTCGTCCAATACGCAAAATGATAACCGTAGGCGGGCTTAGCCTCCACTACCAACTCCGACTTAAAGGCTACCGCCTCTCTTTCCCCGTCAATCACTTCTCCCATTTGCAAATCAACCGACCGGGCGGAAAGACGATACGATTCGAGATAAACCTTAAAACCCTCCCAACGCACATCGAAATCTTTTTCAGCCTCTGCCGGTACAACGACTACACAGGCATCTAAGGGTACCTCTTGAAAAGCAGCACCAATTTTCATGTTCGCATGGTTACGCGCAAGATGAATCTCTTTTAAATTATAACACCCTTGAAAAGCAAAAGCAATAATAGCTTGTACGTTGCTCGAAATAGTTAAGTACTCTATAGGGTAATCAAAACGGAAAGCATACAGGTTAATCTGTGTTACATCATACATCTGCTTATCGATGTAAATAGCCGCCGGAATTACAAGCGTTGATTTTCTGTAAAATTCTTCCTCTTTCTGATTACGCTGAGATACGTGAGCAACATGCTTCTTTGTATCTATATCATAATGTACACCATCGACTATTACTTGCCATGGTTCCAAGCCTATTATCGTTTGACCCATCGTTTGAAACACACAGGCAAGGAACAAGCCCGCCAATACAATTTTCCTTTTCATACCGTCCGTGTCAAAAAAAATGCTACACTCTTTTACCGTTCACCGTTAATCATCACCTTCCTTCTCTCCGTCCCTGCCTTTACAATATATATCCCGTTCGGCAGGGCGATGCTTTCCGTTCCGCTTGCTGTCCGTTGAACGCCGGCGCGCCCGGCAAGGGTATAGACGGTTACGGGCACTTCCCCTGCGGGCGATTCGACGACAAGGAGGTTGTTGCGGCTGTATATCTTCACTGCGCTGTGGGGGAGGGGGGGGACGGCGTCGGTGATGCCTACCGTTATCAGTTTGTTTTCCGTGACGTTTGTCAGGGAAATTCTATACCTGCCGCTACCCAGATAGGTAGCTTTCGTGCGTATGTTGTTGACAAGAACCACCGGCTCTATCCGGCTGTAGGTTTCATTCAATGTAAAGTCAAAGTGAATGCTGTTGCCGGGGAGAACGCCGTATGTTCCGCCGGCAAGGTCGGGCGATATATCATCAAGAGGGCGGAGGGTCATCAGATAATGCGGGGGCAACGAGAGGTTGACGACCCTGTCTTCCGTTATATTGAACAGGGCAGCCGTGTACGCCCCATCGTCATCATCGGTAACATTCAGCGTATCGCCTCCGGCAACAATAATCGGCGGAACCTTACGGTACATTCCGTCTTTCGAGGTGAGCGTAATATAGACATTGTCGCCGGTGGAAACATAATTTACTCCCGGTCTGTGCGACACAAGGTCAAGCCCCTTCGGCGGGTTGGAGAAAACAAGCCTGCGGTCGGTTATCCGGATTACCGAATCCTGCGTTATCGTCAGGACATAATGGAATGCTGAGTCGTTCCCGCCGGCGACCGCCGGCAGAAGGGTATTGCTGCCGCCGGCTACGACAATCGGCGTCAAACCCTTGTATGGCTCAGCCACGGTCACGGTGAAGTCTATCACACTGCCGGGATAATAATAGTGTTCCCCCGGCTCGACGGTTGCCTGAGAGATGGTTCTCGGCAGGACGGAGGGAAAAGAAATCAGCGGAAAGTTGCCTTCCGAAACCTTGACAAGCACATCGCCTGTCATCCTTAGGGAATAATGGAAGGCGTTCCCTTCCCTGCCGGTTGGTTTGAGCACATTGCCGCCGACCGTGACAATCGGTTCCACGTACTTAAACCTGTCGGAGGTTATGAGGGTGAAGTCAAACAGGTCGTTGAAAAGAACATGGTAAGGGGACTCCAGCTGGTAGGTTGCAATAGAAATTTCTTTCGGAGGAGCGGCAAAAATAACGGAGTGGTAGTTGGATACGATATTAATCGTTTTGTTTTCCGTCATCATCAGGGAATACCGGTACGTCCGGCCTTCCGTGGCAATCGGAGCCAGCGGAATATTATTGACCGTGACTATCGGTATTATGTAATCATATTCTTCTGCCGCCGTCACGGCAAACGAAAAAGTGCTGTTTCTGCTTAACTGATAGGAACGCCCTTCCCTGTCGGCGGTAATACGACCGGAGACCTTCGGGAAGATAACCGTACATGTAAACGCATCCGGATAGAAATCATTCCCCTGTGCCAGCAGATTGAGCGGGTTATCGGAAGTGATGTTGTGTGCTACAAGCACCTCCGTATCTGCCGTATTCAGCTTCAGTGCGGAACTTTCATCATTGTATATCCCTCCGCCGCAAGCGGAAACAACGTTGCTAATGCTGTTTGTCACCTTATTATTTTCGATGACAGCCCCTTGAGTCAGCTCGACCTGTCCGCCTTCAATGTTCGCAATGCCTCCTCCTTTTCCTGCCTGCCGATTATCCGAGCTGCTGTAAACGGCTGTGTTTCCGACAATCGAACCGCTTGCAATGAGTTGCGCTCTTGCCCCTCTGTGTTCTATTCCGCCGCCGGAGCCGGAGCCGGAGCCGGTTGTCGCCTGATTGTTTTCAATTATTGTATTTTCGTCAAGGACAATCTTTCCGTTCAGGTTGGCAATCCCGCCGCCATGTCCGTCGGCGTCACCGCCGTCAGAAGCTGTATTTCTTCTTATAACCGTGTTTCCGGTCAGTGTAAGTTCGCCCTCCCTGCTGTATATTCCGCCGCCGTAAGACGAAACGCTTCCGCCGGAAGTAATATTGTTGTCAATGATTACATTCCGCAATGTCAAGGCAGCATAAAGGCAGCATATACCCCCTCCGAAAGCGACGTCAGGATACCGGGCATCGTAAAGAGTGGAAATAATATCGGGAAAGTCGGATTCTGCGTTTCCTCCGTAAATCGTCAGGCATTCCAGATTGACACGGACGAGAGTGTTTTCACCTGTACCGACAATGGTCAGCACGCGGTTGTTGGCTCCCGGCTCTTTGCGTCCGTACAAAACAGTTGCCGTAAGCCCCGTCGGTTTATCTCCCGGAGCTTCCGTTCCGTCATAACCGCCGATGATCGTCAGGTTTTTGGAAATCTGATAGGAGCCGAGCTGGTTGGTCTGATAATAACCTTGAGCCATATAGATCACATCCGAGTGCTCAGCCACAGACAAAGCCTTGTAGAGAGTGGCAAAAGCCGTATTCCATGAAGTGCCGGAAAAGTCATCGCTTCCCCTGAATTCCTTCACATAAAAAGCGGTTGCCGCAGCCGACATATTGAGGCAGAGAGCGGCGAGCGTCAATAAATGCTTTGTCTTCATATTTCGTTTGCTGTATAGCCTGATGGTACGGTTTCAAGACCGCCGCAAAACTATATCATAATAAGGATAATTCCGGCGAAATTCAGGTAAAATCTTCCGCGCTTCCCGTTGTGGGACGCTCACTTACAGATGTCCCGAAGGGACAAAAGATTTCAGCCCCATATGCAGCGAAGCGGAATGTGGGGTTAAAGGGCGATAACGTCAAGGAGTCCTGAAAGGACGACCGGATATTATATGTTCGTAAATCATCATTTGTATTTGTATCGTTATAGAACCCCTAACAGGGTTTGAAACCCTGTTAGGGGTTTATCCTGTTAGGGGTTTATTCTGTCAGGGTTTCATGGATTGGAGCGCGGGGTAATTTTTCCGGTAATCGGATAATCTGTCAAGCGTAGTTTTCATAACTTTTTTGATTTGGATGTGATACATGGTTTTTTATTCTTTAGAGACGAAG
>LBCX01000181.1 GCA_001657575.1 Bacteroidales bacterium Barb4 | reverse complement strand
GGGTTGAGAGGACGCGACATGACGGAGGAGCTGTACACGCCGAAGAAGCAGAGGGCGGCACTGACGGCGAAGGTGATGCGGAGGCTGTCGGTCAGCGGGAGGCTGAGCATAGCCGATAGCGGGGCTTTGCCGATGGTCAGGGACATTGCCATCATGGCTAATCCCATGCTGAAGGCTTGCCCCACGAGGCGCATGGTGCCTGTGGTTGCCGATGCCAAGCCGTACTCGCTTTTTTCAACGGAACTCATGATGACGTTGGTGTTCGGCGAGGAGAAGATGCCGAAGCCGAGACCGATGAGTGCGAGAACGGTGAAGATGTAAACGTAGCTTGTCGTTGCCGACAGGAAGCAGAGGGCGACAAGCCCTACGGCGATAATCATCATGCCGGCAGAGGCTATTTTTCCCGCAGGCATTTTGTCCGACAGTTTGCCCGACCAGAGCGACACCAACGCCATGACAATGGACTGCCCGACTAGAATAAGCCCCGCACCGGTAGGCGTAAGTCCCCGCACATACTGCAAATAGAGGCTGAGCATAAAAGCCATGGAGGTGGTCGCCGAATAGTTAATCAACGCCGACACGGAGGCATGGCGAAACACGCGGTTGCGCAGGAAGATACGGACATTGAACACCGGATGTTCCCGCCTCAGCTCAAACCGCCCGAAAAAGAGCAGCAGAGCCAGTCCCGCCGCCGTCAGCAGAAATCCCGTAACGTCCGGCAAACGGGAGAAGCCGTATATCAGGGAAAACAAGCCGGCGGCATAGACGACAGTACCCGTATAATCAAACGTCCCTTTCTTCTCGCTCTTCCATTCCTGCCGGATAAGGGTCAGCGCACCGGCAAGCACCGGCAGGCTCATCAATGCCGCCAGAAAGAAGATGCTGTGCCAGCCCAGCCGTTCGGTCAGGAAGCCGCCGACAAAGGGGCCGGCAGCAAGCGAGAAATAGACCGTCCCCGCATTCAGTCCCAACGCCCATCCCCGCTTTTCGGCGGGAACGACTGCCGTAAGGATTGCCATATTGGTGGCAAACATCATCGAACTGCCTATGCCGCTGAAAAAGCGGAAGGCAATGAGGCTTGCTCCCGAACCGGCAAGTCCGCAGAGGACAGAAGACACCATGAACAGCAGCACGCCGAGGATAAACACCTTCCGTTGTCCGAATATGTCCGCCAACCGTGCGGCGGGTATCTGGAAGACAGCCGTCGAGAGCAGATAGGATGCCATGATCCAGCCCGATGCGCCGGCATTGAGCGAGAAGTCGGCGTTGATATAGGGCAGAGCCAGATTCAATGCCGACCCCATCAGCGGCACCAGCGATGCCGACAGGCAGGTGACAAACAGGACGGGCTTATAGCCGGTGGATGGTTTCATTTTCCTGTGATTATTTTCTTTATCTCGCTCAGTTTATTGAGGGCGTCCAAGGGGGTGAGGTTGTTTACGTCCATGTTCTTGATTTCATCGCGCACCTGACCGAGCACAGGGTCGTCCAATTGGAAGAAGTTCAGTTGGAAGCCTTCGGCGGCAGAGGCAATGCCTTGTATGGGTTTGCCGATACCGTCTTGCCGATTGTCGGATTCCAACTGTTTCAGTATTTCGCCGGAACGTTTGACGATGCTTTTCGGCATACCTGCCATGCGGGCGACATGGATGCCGAAGCTGTGTTCGCTGCCGCCGCGCACTAATTTGCGGAGGAAGACAACCTTGTTCGCGGTTTCTTTGACAGATACGTTATAGTTGCAGATACGTTTGAAGGAACGTTCCATCTCGTTCAGCTCGTGGTAGTGGGTGGCGAAAAGCGTTTTGGCGCGGGCTGCCGGTTGTTCGTGGATATATTCCACGATAGCCCAGGCGATGGAGATGCCGTCGTAGGTGCTTGTGCCGCGACCCAGTTCATCGAAGAGTACGAGGCTGCGGGGGGATAGGTTGTTCAGTATGCCGGCGGCTTCGTTCATTTCCGTCATAAAGGTGGATTCGCCGAGGGAGATATTGTCGGAAGCACCTACGCGGGTAAATATCTTGTCCACAAGACCGATGCGGGCACTTTCGGCGGGTACGAAACTGCCCGCCTGTGCCATGAGCGTAATCAATGCCGTCTGGCGGAGAAGGGCGGACTTGCCCGCCATGTTAGGCCCTGTGACGATGATGATTTGCTGCCGCTCATTGTCCATATATACATCGTTGGCAATGTAGGACTCTCCGGCGGGAAGCTGCTTTTCGATGACGGGGTGACGACCTGCCTTGATGTCGATAACGTCCGAATCGTCCACATCGGGACGGGTGTATTTATGGGTTCGCGCGGCTTTGGCAAAAGACAGCAGACAGTCAAGGCGACCGATCAGTCCGGCATTGGTCAGCAGAGGCTGAACATACTCCGCCAGTCCCACCGTCAGTTCGTTGAACAGGCGATTTTCCAAAGCGATAATCTTCTCCTCTGCACCCAGAATCTTTTCCTCGTATTCTTTCAGCTCTTCGGTGACATAGCGTTCCGCGCCGGACAGGGTCTGCTTGCGAATCCATTCGGGGGGAACCTTGTCCTTGTGCATATTGCGCACCTCTATATAATAGCCGAACACATTGTTAAAGGCTATCTTCAAGCTCGGTATCCCCGTCTTCCCGCTTTCCCGCTGTTGTATTTGCAGCAGGTAATCCTTTCCCGAATAGGCAAGTGCACGGAGTTCGTCCAGCTCGGCATTGACGCCGGAGGCTATTACGCCGCCCTTGTTCAGCAAAGCCGGCGGATCGCTGTTTAGTTCCTTCTCTATACGGTCGCGGGCAGGAACACAGAGGCTCAGCCGCTCGCCGATACGGGCTAAGTTTGGCTCGTTGCTGTCCATGCAAGCCTGCTTTACCGGTACAAGAGCTTGGATGGCTATCTTCAGCTGAACCACTTCGCGCGGCGAAACACGCCCTACGGCAATTTTCGATACGATACGCTCCAAATCCCCCGTCTGCTCAATCTGCCTTTCCAGCATCTCTGCCGTCTCCTGTTGGTGGAAGAAATAGTCCGTCACATCCTGCCGCCGCCTGACAGCCTCTGCCTCTTTCAACGGAAACAACAGCCAGCGGCGAAGCAGGCGCGAACCCATCGGGGACACCGTCCGGTCTATCACGTCCAGCAGACTTTTCCCACCCTCGTTCATCGCCGTGATAAGCTCCAGACTGCGGACGGTGAACTTGTCTAACCGCACATACCGCTCCTCTTCTATGCGCGTAAGGGCGGTGATATGTCCGATCTGCTTATGCTGCGTCATATCCAGATAGTAGAGCACGGCACCGGCGGCAGTGATTCCCGCTTTCAGATGCTCCACGCCGAAGCCTTTCAGGCTGTTCGTCTCGAAATGCTTCAACAGGCGGTCGCCAGCCGCATCGGCGGTGAATATCCAATCATCCAGTCCGGAGAGGAGGAAACGCAAGCCGAAAGTTTCTTCAAACAGCTTGCGGTTGGTCTTTTCTACAAGTACCTCTTTGGGGGAAAAGTTGTTTAGCAGCTTGTCGATATAATCCGCTGTCCCTTCCGCCGTCAGAAACTCGCCGGTGGATATATCAAGGAAAGCCGTGCCGCAACAGTCTTTGCCGAAATGGACGGCGGCAAGGAAGTTATTCTCTTTCCGGTTCAGGACGGCATCGTTGACAGAAATACCCGGTGTGACAAGCTCGGTAACACCCCGTTTGACAAGTTTCTTCGTTGCTTTCGGGTCTTCCAGCTGGTCGCAAATCGCTACTTTCCTGCCGGCGCGGACAAGTTTGGGCAAATACGTATCCAAAGCGTGATGCGGAAACCCCGCCATCTCAATAAACTGCCCCCCGCCGTTGGACTTCCTTGTCTGCGTAATACCAGCTATCGCAGAGCCTGCCACGGCATCCTCCCCGTACATCTCATAAAAGTCCCCCACCCGAAAGAGCAGCAAGGCATCCGGATACTTGGCTTTTACCGTGAAATATTGTTTTATCAGGGGAGTATCGTTGGCTTGTCTTATCACAACAGTATTCTTTGCATAAAAGAGAACTGTCAACTTAAATTATTTCTACAATCTCCACCTCGAATTTCAGGGTGGAATAAGGCGGAATACTGACCACGCCGGTGTTTTGATTGGCATTGCCGTAGGCACCGTAGGCTAATTGGTAGGGAATCCATATCTCCCAACGGTCGCCCGCCTTCATGTGCGGCAAGGCGACTCCCCAGCCTTCAATCATTTTATTGACGGATAATTCGTAGGGTATGTCGTAGGGAGGTTCGGCGGAGTCGAAGACCGTACCGTTAATGAAGCTGCCTGTGTAATAGGCTTTCACTACGCTGTTGTAGTAAATCGGAGCGGTTCCGTTTCCCTCTTTCAACACCTTGATGTAAACGGAACCGTTGTTTCCCTGCGAGAGTATCTCCCTATAGGCATCGTCGTCGGACAGGTTACGGAAAGCGACTTGATTCGCTTCTTTCCATGCTTCATCAACGACAACCTCGTTGTCATCATTCGTGCAGGAAGCGGCTGCAAGGACTGTGCAACATAAGGCAAGGGCGGCAAACCAACTTTTCTTCATCATCATTAATCGATTATCTTTTTCAACAGTGTCTTCATGCTTACCTTTTCGGTAATGATTTCGTGCAGTTTGTCAATAGCCACCCGTTCCTGTTCCATCGTGTCGCGGAAGCGGATAGTTACGCAGTTGTCGTTCGGCGTGTCATGGTCTATCGTGATGCAGTAAGGCGTGCCGATAGCATCCTGCCGGCGGTACCGCTTGCCGATAGAATCCTTTTCATCGTATTGGCAACGGAAGTCGAAGCGGAGCATGTTTATAATCTCTTCCGCCTTTTCGGGAAGCCCGTCTTTTCGCACCAGCGGCAGGACTGCCAGCTTGACGGGAGCCAAAGCGGCAGGCAGTTTCAGAACAACGCGGGTCTCCCCGTTATCCAGTGCCTCTTCAACATACGAGCCTGCCAGCAGGCTGAGGAAACAGCGGTCTAAGCCGATGGACGTTTCAATCACATACGGGGTATAGCTTTTATTCAGTTCGGGGTCGAAGTATTGTATTTTCTTGCCGGAGTATTTCTCATGCTGACTAAGGTCGAAGTCCGTGCGGCTGTGGATACCTTCCACTTCCTTGAAGCCAAAGGGCATTTCAAACTCAATATCCGTGGCGGCATTGGCATAGTGCGCCAGCTTTTCATGGTCGTGATAGCGGTATTTATGATCGCCCAAGCCCATCGCCTTGTGCCACCTCAACCGCGTTTCCTTCCACCGCTTGAACCAGTCCAACTCTTCCCCCGGACGGATGAAAAACTGCATCTCCATCTGTTCAAATTCGCGCATACGGAAGATAAACTGACGGGCGACTATCTCATTGCGGAACGCCTTCCCCGTCTGGGCAATACCGAAGGGTATCTTCATGCGCCCCGTCTTCTGCACATTCAGGAAATTGACAAATATGCCCTGCGCCGTTTCCGGACGGAGGTATATCTTCAAGGCACCGTCGGCGGTTGACCCCATATCGGTGGAAAACATGAGGTTAAACTGCCGGACTTCCGTCCAGTTGCGGCTGCCGGATATGGGACAGACAATCTCGCAGTCCAGAATAATCTGCCGCAACTCTTCCAGATTGGAATCATTCAACGCCTTTGCAAAACGGCTGTGAATCTCATCCCATTTCGCCTGATACTCCAGCACACGGGCATTGGTGGAGCGAAACTGCGCCTCGTCAAAAGACTCGCCAAACCGCTTGGCAGCCTTTTCCGTCTCCTTGTTTATCTTGTCTTCTATCTTCGCCAAATGCTCTTCTATCAATACATCGGCGCGGTAGCGTTTCTTGGAGTCCCGATTGTCAATCAACGGGTCGTTGAAAGCATCCACATGACCGGAAGCCTTCCAAATGGTAGGGTGCATAAAAATGGCGGAATCAATCCCCACCACATTCTCATGCAGCAGCGTCATGCTGTCCCACCAATACTTCCTGATATTATTTTTCAGTTCGACCCCGTACTGCCCATAGTCATAAACCGCCCCCAAACCATCGTATATTTCCGACGAGGGAAAAACGAACCCATACTCTTTACAATGCGAAACCAGCTTTTTGAACATGTCTTCCTGTGCCATACAAACCCTTGTTATTATTAATTTTCAATTGAGCGGGCAAAGTAAACGTATTTTCCCGTAATCGGCGGTCTGTTCGCAGGACAAACGTATTGAAAATTCGATATGATATGTACGTTATC
>LBCX01000509.1 GCA_001657575.1 Bacteroidales bacterium Barb4 | reverse complement strand
GAGCTGTATGCGGGGCGGAAGGTGACCGGCATTTTCCAACCTCATTTATATACGCGCACCCGCGATTTTGCGGCAGACTTTGCCGAAAGCCTTTCCCTGTTGGACGAATTGATATTGCTCGATATTTATCCGGCGCGCGAAGAGCCGATAGAGGGGGTGACTTCGCGGATTATCTTCGATAAGGTGGCGTTGGAAAAGAAAATCCTTTGCAGCAAGGAGGAACTGCTGGAGGTGGTGCGAAAAGGGCGTTTCGAGGTCATCCTGATGGCAGGGGCGGGCGACATAGACCGGCTGACGGAGCCGATCAAACGGATATTGGAAAACACCCTACCATTTCCCCCTTCTCCCGCAGCAAGACGCTTCAAAGACTTGCGTGGCGTAGCTTGCCCGATGAACTTTGTACATACAAAAATCCAACTCTCCGCCATGCAATCCGGCGAAGAATTGGAAATCCTTTTGGATGATGGGCAGCCGATTAACAACGTCACCCGATCCGTCCTCAGCGAAGGTCATCAGGTATTGGAACAAAACCCGATTGACACCTACTGGAAAGTCATAATAAAGAAGGGATAGATGCGGTAGCCCTGTGGTTTGGGTGATAAAATAATAGTGTACATTTGCCTGCATTTAAAATTAACACATCATGCCATTAAACGTACAGAAGAACTTGCCGGCTGTTGAACTCTTGAAGCAGGAACAAATCTTTGTGATGGATTCCCTGCGTGCCGCTACGCAGGATATACGCCCTCTTCGGTTAATTGTGCTGAACCTGATGCCCTTGAAAATAACCACGGAAACCGACATCATTCGCCTCCTGAGCAATACCCCCTTGCAGGTGGAAATGAACTTTATGAAAATAACAAACCATACGCACAAACATACGTCCGGTGAACACATGACAGTTTTCTATAAGAGTTTTGACGAAATAAAGGGGAATTATTACGATGGTATGATTGTGACCGGTGCGCCTGTGGAGAGGTTGCCTTTCGAGCAGGTTACCTACTGGGAGGAATTAACCGGTATTTTTGATTGGGCACGGACACATGTCACATCCACCTTATATATCTGTTGGGCGGCACAGGCCGGATTGTACCGTTTCTACGGTGTTCTCAAGTATAGTTTGCCGGCAAAGATGTTCGGCGTTTTCCGCCATACGGC
>LBCX01000180.1 GCA_001657575.1 Bacteroidales bacterium Barb4 | reverse complement strand
ATATTGAAAAAGTCATACATTTGCCGTCCCTTGATAAACAAGAAAAAACAACATCAATATGACTGTAATAGAATTAGATGCAAAGAAAGTGGAATTTGCAAGGCAGATCTTAGACGAAAACAATGCAGACGTGTTGGAAAAGGCAATAACCTACTTTAAGAAGGCAAAGAAGGCAGCCTTTCGGACAAAAGCAACCCGCAAAGAGGGGGAATTAGACCCGTTCTTCACTCCTGAAGACTTGGAAGACTTAGAGAGAGCCCGTCAGCAGATAAGAGACGGGAAGTGTATAGTCTGCCGTACCAAAGAGGAATTAAACAACTACTTGGAATCATTATGACTTATACAGTAACGTTTTCCGAAGACATTGATAAAACTCTTGCTAAATTCAGAAAATCGAATCCGGCAGTTTATAAAAAGCTGATGAACTTCTTTCATGAATTAATGGAGCATCCTCGAAGCGGGACGGGTCATGTAGAACCGCTTCTAAAAGGAAACTCAGTGACGTACTCACGAACTATAACAAAGAAGGACAGGCTTATCTATGACGTTTATGACGATGAAGAAAGAGTTGAGATACTACAAATAGAAAGCCATTACGGTGATAAATAAATACATACCCCCATGACTCGCAAACTGATAGAACAAACCGCCCTCGCCGCCTGCTCGCTTGTTACGCTTGGCGATGACACCATCAATCATATCCTGCGGGATACGGCGCAAGCCTTACGGGCTAACAGCGTACAGGTATTGGTCGCCAACGCCGAAGATCTCGCCCGCATGTCGCCGTCCGACCCCAAATACGATCGCTTGAAGCTCACCGTCGACCGCCTGCAAGGAATTGCCGGCGATATGGAGAACGTAGCTTCCCTTCCTTCCCCTGTCGGCAGGACGTTGTATGAGTCTGTCCGCCCGAACGGGATACGGATTCGGAAGGCGTCCGTCCCTTTCGGCGTGATCGGCATCATCTATGAGGCGCGTCCCAATGTGACTTTCGATGTCTTTTCTCTCTGCCTGAAAAGCGGGAATGCCTGCGTGCTGAAAGGCGGATCGGACGCCGATTGCTCCAACCGTGCGCTGGCGGCAATTATCCACAAGGTGCTTGAGCAATACAATGTCAATCCTGCCGTCTGCACGCTACTTCCTCCCGGACGTGAGGCGGCGACAGAGTTGCTGAACGCCTGCGGTTTGGTCGATTTGATTATCCCGCGGGGCAGTGCTTCGCTTATCAAGCATGTCAGGGAGCATGCCCGTGTGCCGGTCATTGAGACCGGTGCCGGCATCTGCCACACCTATTTCGACAAAGACGGCGATAAAGAAAAGGGGCAGGCTATCGTTACAAATGCCAAGACGCGCCGCGTCAGTGTCTGCAATACGCTGGACTGCCTGATTATCCATAAAGACCGCCTGCCCGACCTGCCCTATATCTGCCAAAAGCTGCAAGAGCACAATGTTATCATCTATGCCGACAGCGAAGCCTTTGCCGCCCTTGCGGGACATTACCCTGCGGAATGGCTGGAAAAAGCGACGGAAGACAGTTTCGGCATTGAGTTCTTGGATTATAAGATGAGTATCCGTACCGTCTCATCGCTGGAAGAGGCATTGGCACATATCGCCCGCTACAGCTCAAAGCACAGCGAAAGCATCGTCAGCGAATCGGCGGAAGCCGCCCGACTGTTCCTGCAATCGGTGGATGCCGCCTGCGTATTTGCCAATGTTTCAACCTCTTTTACAGATGGCGCACAATTCGGCTTCGGTGCGGAAATAGGCATCAGTACACAGAAATTACACGCCCGCGGCCCGATGTCACTCCCCGAACTGACTACCTATAAATATATCATCGAAGGAGACGGGCAGATACGCCCCTGAGTATGAAATTCCTCTGCCTTTTCCTCTGCCTCCTCACCCTCCGTTCCGCCTGCGGACAGACGGATACCGTTTCCCCCAAACAATGGATACTCCCCGTCTCCCTCATCGCCGTGGGAGCCGCCGGGGCAGCCATTGATGGCATGAGCGACTTCCGGCTCCTCACGCGCCGCTCTTCGGTGAAGCAGATACGTGCCGACGATTATGCGGCATGGGCTATATTCGGCTGGGTATTTGTCTGCGACTTGGCAGGAAAAGAAAAACACCATTGGAAGGATCAGCTTCTGCTGGTCGGCTTGACGGAAGCCTTGAACGGGGGTATAGTCATGGGCATGAAATATACCCTGAACGTTGAACGCCCCAACGACGCAAGCCACTCGTTCCCGTCAGGGCATACCGCCAATGCGTTTGCGGGAGCGCACATAGCCTATAAAGAATTAAAAGACTCCTCTCCCGCACTTGCCTGTTCGGGCTACCTGATAGCCGCAATGGTCGGTGCGTCACGCATCTACAATAACCGCCACTGGGTGTCAGACGTGCTGGCAGGTGCCGGAGTCGGCATATTGTCCGCCGAACTGTCCTACCTTATCTACTTTCCTCTCCGCGATGCCCTTGTCAAACGATCAAACAACACGGTTGCTTCCCGCCTGATCCTCGCCCCTGTCCTCAATCCGCAAAGCAAAGGGGTGTATCTTTCCTATTTCTTTTAAGCATCCAATCCCCTCTTTATGCCTCTTCTTTTTTTATCAACCAAGCTCTCATACACATAAGAAGTTCCGGTATAGGCATGAAGTCTATGTCATCTTGAGAAAAGTTTTCCTTTTCTTTTTTGGTCAACAAATCTGCATTGAATTCACAAAAAGAATCCCAAATAGCGGTTGGGCTTTCTTTAATAAGACCTACAGCTTCAACAAACCAATTTCTGACTGCCCTGACAACCTTTATTGGTTCATTTTCGTGAAATTTGATGTCAAATCCATTAATGTCAGAGATTGCACGCATATACCGGTATTGTTTTTATTCTATGATTAAAATTCTTTTTTCTGTCTGCTTGTTATCAGGATTAGAAAAACATTTACAACCAAAATCAAGACCCAATTCAAAAGGCATATTTAATCGGTATATATCCCCTTTTTTCTTGGCTTCAATCCTTGATAAATCATGGATACTATACTTGGATGAATTAATAAGTACCTTTATCTTTTCAATTCTGAGATTACCTGAATCAAAACTTTCTGTGGCTATCCGAGGGATATGACCATGATACAATACGGTGAATAAAACAGGTCTTAATAAAGGATAATAGTCATTATCAAAAGGACAATTAATAAAGATATTTTTTTCAAAATTCTCCATATCCTTTTTATCTTTTATCTTTCGGAGGACAAGGATCATTTCCGTAGCTATTCCTTGATTGAATTGTTCCGTCCGTTTTATGAACAAATAGTTCTGTCTGCTGTCTTTTACTGATGTCTTTTGCAAATGCTATTGCTTCTTCCTGTTTGCCAAAGTGCTTGGTCGCTCTCAAAGAACCGCTTGCTCTGACATTCCAACCTCCACTCATGGAAGGGACTACGTGTTGAGTTTTCTTTGTCATAATTGTTGAGTTTTTTGCAAAAGTATTGATTTATTTTTTATCCTTATTCCGAATATCCACCCTCCGTATCTTCCCACTGATAGTCTTGGGAAGTTCGTTTACGAAGTCAATGACACGCGGATATTTGTAGGGAGCAGTCACTTTCTTTACGTGTTCCTGCAATTCCTTGACGAGGGCTTCGCCTGCCTTGTCCTTATAATCTTTGGAGAGGATGACGGTAGCTTTTACAATATGCCCGCGTATCTCATCGGGGACACCCGTTACGGCACATTCCACTACGGCAGGGTGCGTCATCAGGGCACTCTCTACCTCAAACGGGCCAATACGATAGCCGGAACTCTTAATCACATCATCGGTACGCCCTACAAACCAGAAGTAGCCGTCCTCATCGCGCCAAGCGACATCGCCGGTATGATACACATTGTCGTACCATGTGCCATGGGTCAGTTCAGGGTCGCGATAATATTCTTTGAAAAGACCAAGCGTCTTCTCGTTAGTCGTGCGCACCACGATTTCGCCCTGCTCCCCGTCTTCCGCACAACTGCCGTCCGGACGCAACAGGTCGGTGTCGTATTGCGGGTTGGCTACACCCATTGAGCCGGGCTTCGGCTCCATCCAAGGGAAGGTGGCAATGGTCAGCGTCGTTTCCGTCTGTCCGAAGCCCTCCATCAGCTTGATGCCCGTCAGTTTGAGGAAAGCGTCATAGACAGCGGGGTTCAGGGCTTCGCCGGCAATGGTGCAATATTCCAAAGATGATAAGTCGTACTTTGTCAGGTCTTCCCGTATCAGGAAACGGAAGATGGTGGGCGGTGCACAGAGCGACGTAATCCGGTAGTCCTGTATCATCTGCAACATGTCAGCGGGGTTGAACTTCTCGTGGTCGTACACGAATACCGTTGCTCCTGCTATCCACTGCCCATAGAGCTTTCCCCATACGGCTTTCCCCCAACCGGTGTCGGCGATGGTCAGGTGGAGGCTCTCCTCGTGCAGGTTGTGCCAGTAGCTGCCCGTCGTGATATGCGCCAGCGGATAGGTGAAGTCGTGCGCCACCATCTTGGGATGACCGGTTGTGCCGGAAGTGAAATACATGATGGAAGTGTCATCGTTACTGTTCACATGGGCGGGACGTACAAACGGCTGCGCCGCTTCAATTCCCTTGTGGAAATCCTCAAAGCCTTCGGGCACCTGAGGCCCCACGGATACCAGCTGCCGTATGGAGGGCGAGTCGGGCAGGGCTTCCGCCACCTGACGGGTCACACCCTCTTCCCCTACGCAAACAATCATCTTGATGTCCGCCGCATTGTTCCGGTAAGCTATATCCTTTTTCGTCAGCAAATGAGTAGCCGGTATGACCACCGCCCCCAGCTTGTGCAAGGCAATGACAGCAAACCAGAACTCATACCGCCGCTTCAATATCAGCATCACCATATCACCGTGCCCTATCCCCAACGATTGGAAATAAGCCGCCGTCTTGTCCGTATATGCCTTTATATCAACAAAGGAGAAATCAATATGTTCCCCCTTGTCGTTTGTCCAGCAAACAGCCCTTTTCTGCGGGGCTTCCTTCGCCCAGGCATCCACTACGTCATATCCGTAATTGAAATCTTCCGGTATGTTTACCTTGAAGTTCTTCTTGAAATCCTCCTGCGACTTGAAGGTCGTTTGATTTAAAAAGCGTTCTAACATTTTATGGGGATATATTAAAAGATGATGGCAAGAAACGTGACTATATTCCCATCCAACGCCTTCATGCCATGCGGCAGCCCGGAGTTGAAATAGACGCTGTCACCCTCTTCCAAGATTAGTTCTTTGTTGTTGATGTTCAGCAACAGACGACCGCCCAGCACCATGTTGTACTCCTGCCCCTCATGGGAATTGAGATGCACCGGCTCATTGTCCGACTTCGGGTGCACGGTCACAAGGAAAGGGTCAGCCTTGCGCCCCGCGAAGCCTGCGGCTAAGGATTGATACTTGTACGCCTTGCTACGTTCCACAGCGACGCCCTTGCCCTTGCGCGTAACGAAATAGGCGCTCATCTTCGGCTCATCACCAAACATCAGCGTAGTCAGTTCCACCCCGTAAGCCTGCGCGATCCGGTGCAGCACGCTCACCGATATATCCGCCGTCCCGCTTTCCAGCCGGAGATACTCTTCCGTTGTCAGGTCGCACACCTTACTCATCTCTTCGGGGCTGATTTCCAACACATCGCGAAGTCCGATCAACCGCTCTGCTATCTGCTTTATCTGTTCATTCATAATCCTGCTTGTTTCCTAACTTTTTTGTCATACGCTACCTATAACGGAAGTTTCCCGCTTTTCTTTTCTCTTGCCTGAAAAACTTCTTTCCTTGGCATTGTTAAATTAACATAGAATTATATCTTTGTCGGTCAATAAAAAAAGACAGCATCATGGATTGTCCAACATGTGGGAGTGTTCATAAAAGCAAAGACGGTGCAGTGTCCGGACGTCAGCGTTACCTGTGCAGGCAGTGCGGTTATCATTACACGGCAGTCCGTAAATCAGATGTAAAGTCAACAGGGTTGTCGCATGGCATTGGAAATGTATCCTGAAGGTTTGGGATTTCGGGCTGTCGGTCGCATACTAAAAATCAGTTATGGAACGGTTTGCTGCTGGATAAAGAAACGGGGTACGGAAGTAAATCCGCCTGAAAGAGAAGAGAGCACTGAAGCGGTTGAATCAGATGAAATACACGCGTACACGGGTCAAAAAAACTACTGTCGGGTATGGACGGCTGTTGAC
>LBCX01000508.1 GCA_001657575.1 Bacteroidales bacterium Barb4 | reverse complement strand
ATTCATTGGACGACATGACACCCGACAGGTTCTCGCCCGGTATGTTCATAAAGTTGGGCAGACCCGCGCCGCCGGCGGTGAATATTCCCTTAAAGCCGTCTTCATGCAGCTCTTCGTAGCTGATAGTCTTGCCTATAATACAGTTGGGGAGGAAGCGGACGCCAATCTTCCGCAGCCCGTCTATTTCCACGTCCACCACCTTGTTGGGCAGGCGGAACTCCGGAATGCCGTATTTCAGTACGCCGCCGATTTGGTGCAGAGCCTCAAACACCGTCACGTCATATCCCCGCTTTGCCATATCCCCCGCAAAGGACAATCCGGCAGGGCCTGAACCGATGACGGCAACCTTTATCCCGTTCGGAGCGGCTATTTCGGGCACGGAGATATTCCCGCTTTCACGTTCATAATCGGCGGCAAAGCGTTCAAGGTATCCGATGGCGACGGCTTCCCTGTTCATCTTCGTGTGTATGCAACGGCTTTCGCACTGCTTTTCCTGCGGACAGACGCGCCCGCACACGGCAGGAAGTGCGCTCGTTTCCTTCAATACCCTGGCGGCATCCGCAAATTGCCCGACCTCTATACATTTAATAAAGGAAGGAATGTTGATGTTCACGGGACAGCCCTCCATGCAGGTCGGGTTGGCACAGTCGAGGCAGCGTTGCGCTTCCAGCTGCGACTGCTCGGCGGTCAAGCCCAAATTCACTTCCTCATTGCGGACACGGCTGCGGTATGCCGCATCCAGCTCATTCATTTTCACACGGGGAATATCCGTGCGTTCCTTATTCTTTTTGCTCTTGCGCAATGCTTCCCTCCAAGGTTCGGCGCGGCGGGCGGCTGTCAGTTCCTGTGCAGTCATAGTCATCATTCAATTGTTTTTATAAGCATTCAACCGCATAATCATTTCATCAAAATCAACCTGATGGGCATCAAATTCGGGACCGTCCACACAGACGAACTTTGTCTTCCCGCCTACGGTCACGCGGCAGGCACCGCACATGCCCGTCCCGTCCACCATGATGGTGTTGAGCGAGGCAACCGTCGGCACTTCATACCTCTTGGTCAGAGCGGACACAAACTTCATCATAACGGCAGGCCCGATCGTCACGCAGAGATTGACCTTCTCCCGCTTGATGATGCCTTCCACGCCTTCCGTCACCAAGC
>LBCX01000507.1 GCA_001657575.1 Bacteroidales bacterium Barb4 | reverse complement strand
AATCTATGCCTGATATCCATACTTTGGACCAACTGGCCGAACTATTTGAGACTTCCATCGCTGTCTTAATTGGTAAAGAAGAAGATACCGGACGAACGATTGTCCCGAATGGTCGTTTTAACTATACCAACCTCAAGAAATCTAATTTTTCGAATATGGAAATCCATGGAGATAACCTGAGTCACTCCAATATTAAGGAAAGTAGTTTTGAAAAAGCGCAAATGGATATGAGCACGATCAAATTATCCAATATTATTCGTAGTTCGTTCGTTGGAGCTGTGCTCACCAATAGTGAATTAAAACACTGCAATATGAAAGTTAATGATTTCTCACGAGTTGATTTTACCCATTCCACAAGCAAATGAAATAACTGGCTCGAATGCAAATTTGTGGATACTATTTTTACTAATGCTAGTATTGAACATTGCAATCTTGGCAAATGCATCATTACTGGTTGCAAATTCGATAGTACTGAATTTAGACACACTAACTTTGTTGATTTACAATTTAGCAATTGTACACTGTCGCGCGTTAAGATTGACTGGTGCCACTTCCGTAAAGTTGTATTTATTAATACTATTTTCAAAAATGTTGTCTTCCGTATCACTGAGGCTAAGAAGATCATCTTTACCAAATGCAAGATGGATCAGTTAACTTACAATTTCCTCATTGCTTGTAAGGCAAAATTAACAGACGTCGAAATCATCAAATAAAAATCAGAGCGAAATCGCCCTGATTAAAATTTTACTAAATCGCAGTGGCTATTAATGAGGAACGTCGAATCGCATATCTGTCGTCGTTTCAGGTAAAGATTGCCATCAAGTTGTTCAACCATTAATAAAATCCATTGGAACAGCAACATTAATAGTTTGAAAATTACCGCTCAATACGTATCAATTATTTGTTTCGAGTTTGCAAAATGCCGAATCAGCCGGATCAGTTTGTCATCATGTAATTGCACTAATGTTATCACACTCTCTTAAAAAGTTGCCAATGTTAGATATCCCTGTTGGAATGTTTAATACCGATAAATCAATTGATTCTAAACTTGAACAATTTTGCAAGAATCCTCCCATATTCATGAGTGTATTAGGTAAATCAGCTATTGGTGATAGATCAATTGATTGTAAGCCTGAACATCCATATAAGAATCTTTCAATG
>LBCX01000506.1 GCA_001657575.1 Bacteroidales bacterium Barb4 | reverse complement strand
ACATTGAGATACGCCTCAACCGCCGCAACATGGCTCGTCACGGCATTACGGTTGCCGACTTGCAGGAAGTGATAAGTGCCGCCGTCGGCGGAATGCCCCTTACGACCACCGTCGAAGGGCGCGAACGCTTCCCCGTCCGCCTGCGCTATCCCCGCGAACTGCGCGATGACCCCGAAGCCCTTTCCCGCCTCATTATCCCGACGGCAACGGGCGCACAAATCCCCCTTGGCGATGTGGCGGGCATTGAATACACCAAAGGTGCGCAAATGATTCAGAGCGAGAACACCTTCCTAACGGGTTACGTCATTTTCGACAAGACCGCCGGCAAAGCCGAAGTGGAGGTTGTCCGCCAAGCCGATGCCCTGCTGAAAGACAGACTCGCCGACGGCACCCTGCAACTCCCTCCCGGCGTGTCCTACAAATTCGCCGGCAACTACGAGCAGCAGCAGCGTGCCGCCGACCGCCTGCTTGTCGTTATCCCCCTCAGTCTGCTGGCTATCCTGCTGATACTCTACTTCCGTTTCCGCACGATGACCGCTTCGCTCATCCATTTCAGCGGTGTCTTCGTCGCCTTTGCTGGCGGCTTCATCCTGCTGTGGCTCTACGGTGAGCCTTGGTTTATGAACTTCACCATCGGCGGCGAAAACGTGCGTGAACTTTTCCAGATGCACCCCGTCAATCTCAGTATCGCTGTCTGGGTAGGCTTCATCGCCCTCTTCGGCATAGCTACGAATGACGGTGTACTGATGGGCACTTACATCCACGACACCTTCATCGCCGAAAATCCCCGCACACGGGAGGAAGTGCGCGAGGCAGTTGTCCGCGCCGGACTGAAACGGGTACGCCCCGCCGCCATGACTACGGCAACGGCACTGATAGCCCTTCTGCCCGTCCTCACCTCCGACGGCAAAGGGGCGGATATTATGATACCGATGGCAATCCCCACTTTCGGCGGCATGTTGATACAATCCATGACCATGTTTGTCGTGCCCGTCCTGCAATGTTGGTGGAGAGAGGGGAAAAAAGCAGTTTCAGACTGTCCCGATATTTGGACACCTTGAAAACTCAGTTTTCAGACTTTCCCAATGTTGGGACACCTTGAAAACTCAGTTTTCAGACTTTCCCAATGTTGGGACACCTTGAAAACTCAGTTTTCAGACTTTCCC
>LBCX01000179.1 GCA_001657575.1 Bacteroidales bacterium Barb4 | reverse complement strand
GGTGTCCTTTCAGGACTCCATCGGGTCGCCCTTTCCTTTAACCCCACATTCCGCTGCGCTCCATGTGGGGCTGAAATCCGGTGTCCTTTCAGGACTCCATCGGGTCGCCCTTTCCTTTAACCCCACATTCCGCTGTGCTGCATGTGGGGCTGAAATCTTTTGCCCTTTCAGGGCATCTGCGTAACATACCTCAAACAGATGCTTTTTTATAAATTGGGATTGTTATTGATTTCATTTAACGGTATCGGGAATAAATAATATTTACTGTTGGGACTCAATGCTGTTCCATCAGGGAATTTTGTCATCCATTGCCCTTTGACAGCGACTTCTACGCCAAGATCATTGACAAACGTTTCGGTAGTTTCTGTTCTTACTGGAGCAGTTTGCAGTCTCAGGATGTCGTACAAACGGAAACCTTCGCCCCAGAGTTCCTTGCGGCGTTCAAGCAAAATCTCATCAATAAGCTGACTTTCGCTATACGCCGCCGCCGATAAGTTTGAAAGATTCCGTTTGGAGCGCAATTCGTTCAATACATCTACAGCACCTGCAACATCATGCAATCGGGCTTTACTTTCAGCTTCAATCAGCAACTGTTCCGATGAACGCATCAAGACGATATGACCGTCATGGTCGGGATACTTGTTTCTGAATTTCCGGTAGCGGTAATGAGCATACAAAGCCTCGGAGGGTTGTGTTGCAATGTCAAACAGTGAACGGCGTATATCAGCCGGATCAAACAGTTCCACAAAATGCGGGTCGGGCATGATACTGTTGTAGCCATAGTAAATATTCACTCCCTGAGCATCGGCTGTATAAGGAGTTGTTTCGATATAGGCCAAATAGGAGGAACCGCCCATGTTTTGGGTACGTATCTGGGGATGTCCCCAAATCCATTCGGGATTGCTCACATCGCTAAAGCCCTCGGTATATTGCTGAGCGGTCATAATCGGATAATCGGCACGCGCTTTGGCGGCATAATCCGCTGCTAACTGCCATTGTTCACGGGTCAGATAAGCCCGCGCTAATAATCCATACACCACATTAATGTCAGGACGGTTTTTTACGGTTCGTTGAAATCCGGGCAGCAATCGTTCGGCTTCATGCAGGTCGCTGAGTATTTGAGCATAGACTTCCCGCACGGCAGCTCTTGGTTGCGGTTCCGTATTCGGAGTGGTAGGCAATAAATAGACAGGCACCGCTATCGCCGTTGAATCCTTGATATACGTAAACTGATACTGTCGCACCAAATTCAGGTAATTAAAGGCACGCAGGGCATACGCCTGCCCCTTGAGATGCTTGAACTTATCGCCGCCTGCCTCGTCAGTATTAGCGATTACATTGTTTGCATGGTCGATTGACGTGTACTGCAATGTCCAGAAAAACAAACAACGGCGGGTCGTATTGTCGAATGGATCACGGTAAGGATACGAATCGCGGAAGCCATAACGTCCATCGCGGGCAAAAGCATCTTCACCCATTACTTCGTGCGTAAGAAAGATAGCCGGAAGTCCGGGATTATCCTGTGAAGTGCTGTTTTCCAGCAAATACTTTATGGAACTGTTGAGTACGGCATCTATGTTATCTACCGAAGAATAGACCTCTTGCGTAGTGATTTGAGTTGCCGGAGAGGTTTCAAAGAACTCATCCCTGCAAGATGACAACAGCGTGGTTACACCAGCCAACGCATATATAATTTTTCGTTTCATATTATTATTCTTAGAATGATACATCAATACCTAATGAATATGTCTTTTGCGCAGGGTAACGATAATACGTCGAGCCTGAAACGGTTTGTTCGGGGTCTAATCCCTTATGTCCGAAAAAGGTCAGAAGGTTTTCGCCCGTCAAGTGCAGTTTCACATCATTCAGCTTCACCGTACTCAACCAGCTTTTGGGCAATGAATACGAGAAATTGATATTCTTCAGGCGGGCATAGCTTGCATCGTACAGGAATCGAGTGGAAGGAATGGTATTCCACGTATCGGATATAATGGTAAGACGGGGATAATCGGTGTTTCTATTTTCGGGCGTCCAGCGGTTCAAAGCCTCTTTCGTCCATGTCCGCCCGTATTGATTGCCCAAGTGCGTCACCATAGGCTGGTCTCCGTCAAAAATTTTGCCTCCTATACTATAGGATAAAAGAAATGAAAAGTCAAAACCTTTGTATGAAAACGAGTTGGCTATACCACCGTATAAATCGGGCAGCGAACTGCCCTGATTGTACAGTGTAGCCTCTGTTTGCAGGCTGGTAGGAACACGTCCGATAACGTTTCCATTGGCATCCTTTTCATCTTTATACCACGTAGCCTTGCCTGTTTCAGGGTCAACGCCCGCCCATTCCTTGATATAAAAATCATAAACCGAACCGCCCTCTATCATTCGCTTGGTATTACCATACTGCGCGATAGAACCGGTAAGTATTTCTTCTTGCGGCAACTTCGTTATCTTGTTGGCATAATGTCCGAAATTGAGCGTAACATCCCATTTGAAATCTCTGGTCTTCACGGGAACGCCTATAACCTGCCCGTCAATACCCTTATTGCTAAGCGATCCAATATTGGCGTCAATACCGGTGTAGCCGGTGGAAGGAGCAAGCGGTTTGTTAAACAGCAAGTCTTTCGACTGGCGGTTGTATATATCAATTTGGGCAATAAGGCGATTGTCGAACAAAGCTACATCCACCCCGAAGTTAAGATTCAGATTGGTTTCCCATTTCAGATCCGGCGTTGGAAGGTCGGAAGGGCGCAAGCCTAACTTGTCCAGGCTGTTGTTAATGGAATAGAACCCGCCGTAAGCATAATCGCCCACTCTGTCGTTGCCCTGCGCACCATAGCTGAGACGCAAATTCAGATTGTTTATATCCTGTATATCTTCCAAAAACGATTCGGACTTGACATTCCACGAAGCACCTACCGACCAGAAATTACCCCAGCGCGATTGTTTGCTGAAACGCGAAGAACCGTCGCGGCGGAAACTGGTAGAGAAATAATAGCGGTGCAGATAGTCGTAATCTAATTTGCCCAACCAGCTGGACAAATGGTAATCGCTTGACGTACCGCTAAAAGTACCGCTGGTGGTACCTGCCGACGGCTCTGTTTTCCCTAAAACCTGAAAACCGCTCCTGCTTCCCGACAGGGACGATGAATTGGTTACATACACTTCGGGACCTGCCAGTACATTAAAGTAATGCGTTTCTTGCAAATCCAGACTATAGTCAAGAAAACTGTTTATCGTGTATCGCAAGTTCCGGCTGGAGTTTCTGCTTGCCGAGCCTGCGCCGTCGGTCATTACGCCTGTGGTGTAATAGGAATGGCTGTAAGAATGTCCGGTTCCTGCGCTGTAATCAACGCTGGCGGTAGTTCTCCATGCCACGCCCCTGGCGGGAGTGATGTTGAGATTTGTTCTCAGCGAAGCGGCTTCGGTTCTGCTGCCGGATACAGCATGTACGGCAGAGCCAAGAATATTCCCGCTGTTCACGGCAGACGGACGCCATACGCCGTAGTCGTATTTTTTGTTTCCGTTCTCGTCCAACACATAACTGCCATCGGCATTACGCTCATACACGGGAAAAATATCGGATATCAGACGCTGGACATTAGCGTAGTTTCCAGAGTTGCTGTCGGACTGCGTGGGGGATTTCTGAAAGCTGGAAGAAGCCGAAAGGCTCGCGCCCGCTTCAAACCAACTGTTTACTTTCGATGATACATTCGTGCGTATATGATAGCGTTCATAGTCGGACTCTACAATCCATCCCTGTTCATTCAGATAACCGCCTGAAAAGAAGTATTTGGTATTGGCACTACCGCCGCTGACACTCAAATCGTATTGCTCGCGTACACCTGCCCGCGATACGGCATCAGCCCAATTGTCATCCCATAAGGGAGCAGCTCCGGCGATTAGCTTGCCGTCGGTGCCTACGGGATTGGGATATTGCTGACCGTAGATATTTACTTTCAACGCATCAACCAGATTATTGGTAGCATATTCGGCAGCGGCAACGGCTGTTTGCCCTTGATCCAGGCGATTGTTGCGAATGGCTTCCCACTGCAATTCGTGATATTCGTTAACCGATAAATATTCATAGTCCTTTACCGCGCGCCCCGTCCGTCCGTAAGTGGCAGAGAAATTGACCCGGGATTTTGTGTTCAGATTTCCAGACTTGGTAGTGATAACAATTACACCGTTGGCACCGCGAGACCCGTATAAGGCACTTGCCGTAGCATCCTTCAAGACGGAAATTGACTGTATGTCTTTCCCGCTGATTGCATTGACATTTGCGCCCGGAACGCCGTCCACAACATACAGCGGCGCACTCGAAGCATTGACAGACCCGATCCCTCGTATATAAATATCCGCATCAGACCCCGGCTGTCCCGCCGAAGCAATAGATTGAAATCCGGGAACCGCCCCCTGCAAGGCTTTCCCGATGGTCGTCACCTGAATCTTCTCCAGCTCCTTGGTGCCGACAACCGCAACAGACCCTGTATAGCTGGACTTCCTGGCACTGGTATAACCTACCACCACCACCTCATCCAAGGCATTCACATTTTCCCTGAGAGTAATGCTCAGCGGCTTGTCCGCATCATACACCTCAACCTCCTGCGATTTATACCCCAGATAATTGACAACAAGACTAATCGGCAGCGATTTGCCCGTTACAAACTCAAACCGCCCGTCGGCATCCGTTGCTGTCCCCTCCCTGCCCGGTTTTACGGAAACCGTCGCCCCGATGACAGGATTCGCATATTCATCAATAACTTTCCCCCTTACGGACGTTTGGCTGTACAGCTCAAACGAAAACGCAACAAACGTCAGGAGAACAAAAAAGCGTGACTTTGTCATACGTATAACTTTTGTTTAGAATTAAGCCATCCCTATAACGTAATTTCTACTTATAGTCCCCCAAAGAAAGCAGGTAGCAACGCCCCGACAAATACCACATGTATGGTATTTCCGCCGTCGCGGCAACCCCCATGCCTACCCCCCATAAAAAAAGCAGAGACACAAAATCCTGTGTCTCTGCTCTTGATTGTTTGATTTCTATTCCCTTTCGGTCGTCCTTTCAGGACTCCCGCGCTTCGCACCCCTCCCCTAACAGGGTTTGGAACCCTGTTAGGGGTTCAGATATATTCTTTCATCCTTTCAGGATTTCATCGGGTCGCCCATTCCCCAAACCCCACATTCCGCTCCGCTGCATGTAGGGCTGAAATCTGCCGTCCTTTCAGGACGCCCGTCCGGGTGTTTATCACTTCACCACAAACTTCCTCGCCACATACCTCTCTTTCCACTTCGCCGCATTCAGCACATACACCCCCGCCGGCAACGCCGCCGCCTGTTCGGCATCATCGCCGTCCGCCATGAATTGCAGCACCCTTTCCCCCGTCATCGTACTGACCGAAATAAAATACCCGTCCAGATGGACAAGATGCAGCACACCCTCCGCATGATACGCCCCGGGCAGAGGCAACACATGCGTTGCCCCTGCGCCCGTGCCGCCGTCTTCCTTTATAAAGTTTGCCCTGTAGGCATCAAAGGCTTTCTCTGTCAACAGGAAACCGTAGGATAAATCCGCGTTGCCAACCTGTTCGGTAAATTGCTCGCCCGCCGTCCAGCTCTCAAAGCGGTAGCCCGAATCGGGAAAGGCTGTCAGCGTCACCTGCGATCCGTAGTCATAGTATCCGCCGCCCGTTACCCGTCCGCCTGCCGTAGCCTCCGCCGCCACGAGCATCCGTATCCCCGAGAACACAGCCGTCAGTCCCATATCCTCCCTTACGGTAAACCTGTACGGGTTGTCCGCCGAAAGGCTGTCGCCCGCCGCATTTTCCCACCTTGTAAAGTGATAGCCGTAATCCGCCACTGCCGTTGCCATGGCTTCAGCCCCGCGCGTATAGAAACCTTCCTGATCCAATATGACCGTACCGTTTGCGGCAGACGTACTCACGCGGTAGCTGTTTATGGCAAAATGCGCCCGCATTTCCACGTTGCCCTTCACCCTGAACGTATGGGGATTTTCAGCCGAAAGACTGTCGCCCGCCGCATTTGTCCACTTCACGAAATGAGACCCTTCCCTGTCCGCGTCTGCCGCTGCCGTGACTTCTGTCCCATACGTACAGCTGCCGTCGCCCGATTTGATCGTACCGTTTTCGGCGGACAGACTCACGCGGTAGATGTTGGAAAAATGCGCCTGCAGGGTCATGTCGCTCATCACCGTAAACGTATGGGGATTTTCAGCCGAAA
>LBCX01000505.1 GCA_001657575.1 Bacteroidales bacterium Barb4 | reverse complement strand
CCCCATAACCCCACATTCCGCTGCGCTGCATGTGGGGCTGAAATCTCTTGCCCTTTCAGGGCTTCTGTGCCGCATCGGCACCGTAGTTCTTGGAGAACTACGTCATTTCTCAAAGAGGAAAGCTGTGATTATTCGTTCGGAATTAGCGTAACGTCAGTTATAATCTGCTTTGCGAAGCAATAAGTCAGCCCTTCCGATGATTTGGCGACAAAAGTATAAATAATATGATGTAAATATGCAGTTATGTCATTTTGCTTTGTCTCCCGCCATGCGGAGCGTGCACTTGATAATACACACATCCCGAAGGTATCCTTTCAGGATACCCTGAAATTCCCGTTCCTGCGGGGCTTCGTGCCGTAAACTCTCTGCCTTCGTGCAAGAAATTATCCTATATATTGGCACCCTGAAAAAATGCAGTCTCCGCTTGCAGGGATTGATTATAGACTGCACCTTTGCCGCCGTTCCGTTTGTACCGTAGAGACGCAATGCATTGCGTCTCTACCCCAAAGGTAACGCAGTTCGTGTATAACTGCGTTACCTTTTTTTATGCCTGTTACGAGAACCCCTATTCTTATGATTCACGCAAGTGCATTGACATAATTTTTTGATAATCCTGATTATTTCTGATTACGGCAAACATGCGGTGTACGAGCTTCGCCCTGACAGCGTTCAGGACAGACATCCTATTCTTTCCTTCGGCCACTTTCCTTTCATAATACTTGTGCAGTTCCCCCCTGCACCTTGTGGCGACAACCATGGCTGCCATGTGCAGGAGGGCTTTTGATACTCCTGTCCGCCTGATAATCAACACTTATATAGCCTTCATCCCGTTGCGAGACCCTGTTTCGCGATCGGATGCTGCTGCCTGATGAATAGGAGAAAGGTGCCACACCTGCATGGCAGCAGAACTTGCGTGCATCCGTAAAGTCCGTGAAGCCTTTGGTGACAACAATCATCTTCACAGCCGTTTTATCGCCAATACCTTCCACCGTACAAAGACGTTTATGCTGTTCGTACAGGGTTTCATCGCTCTCAATCACTTCCCCAATCTCTTTCTCCACCTGATAAATGCTTTTCTCCAAACCCCTTATCAGTTCCTTTAAGCGGCTGCTTTTCTGTTTGTAATCCTTTTTGCGCATAAAACGTTCCTGATCGGTCAGCTGCCCCTGAT
>LBCX01000504.1 GCA_001657575.1 Bacteroidales bacterium Barb4 | reverse complement strand
AGCCTCGTCGGCAGGCCGGAGGACGGTCACCGGCGTCTTAAATTTCCCGATGTCCTCCGAACCATGCCGGTCATGCTTCCAAGCTCGCAGAGCAACATTCGAGTGACGTTTGACCTCCTCATGGCCCAACATCAAATTGAACCCACGATTGTTGCCGAGGCCGACGACATGTCGATGCTGCGCCTCCTCGCAGGTTCGCGACCAGGGCTGACTCTGGTGCCCCCGGTTGTCGTGCGAAATGAGCTAAATACGCGGTCTCTTGTCGAGCGATGCCGAATTCCCGAAATACAAGAGCGGTTCTATGCCATCACGCGCGAGCGGAGGTTTCCCAATCCCCTTGTCAACGAACTGCTAGGAGCAGCGCAGCAAGCGTCGATGATGTCTCGTGACCGGCGTACAAGGCGCTAAGATCAGATGATCTTGCCCCGGAAGGTCACGCCGGTATCATAACGACGACGGCTGTTGCTTGTGGCATATGCGAGAGCCTGCGTTGCCGCTGAAGGTTGCTGGTGAGGCGGCGCCACACTGCTCAGCGGAGCAGGGCTCCGAGGCTTTCCAATGAGCCATCGCGGTACTCGGGAGGGAGCGCGCTCGCCCTACCCTGCGAAGCTGCATTTTAGTGATGGATGACCGAAAGCCAGCCCGAACGAGGCGCCTCTTCTGGCGCCACGCCGAAGTATTCGATCCATTTTGGCCAAATTTGAAGCCAACGACCGTGCGGATCAGACGCCCATGATCTGCGGGGTAAGCCCTGCGGTTGACTCATAGTGCTCTCGCGATTGGATGGGAGCATCCAAGGCTTCGCGCGATAGGTATGCAATAATTTTACGACACTTCCACCAGCCCGATAGGGCGATGAACATTTCCGCCATATCGTCTTTCCTGTGAGTTTAAACGCGCATCATCATGGAATAGAGCGGACGCCGGGCCAATCAAAGTGATTCTTCGACTGGAAATCCCGCGGCCTTCCACTCCGGATAGCCATCTTCCAGCCTGCGCACCTTAAAGCCGCTCCGGCGAAGTCTTGCGACGGCGTCGAGCGAATAGACGCAGTAGGGACCACGGCAGTAGGCGATTACTTCTCGGTTCTGTGGCAAAGCCTTGAGACGCTTCCCTAGTTCACCGATCGGTATATTGATGGCCCCCGCAATGTGCCCTCGCGCATATTCGTC
>LBCX01000178.1 GCA_001657575.1 Bacteroidales bacterium Barb4 | reverse complement strand
AAGCACGCACAAGACCGCAACGGTCAGGCAAATCTTCTTCATAAAATAGATGGATTAATTGTTGATGATAATCGTAGTCTCGCCGGGAATCGAACCCGGATCTAAAGTTTAGGAAACTTCTATTCTATCCATTGAACTACAAGACCCTCTTCAAAGTGGCGGCAAAAGTATAATCTTTTCCGCATAACGTGTATGTTTTACCGTAAAATATATACCTGCCGGCAGGGTCAACGCATTAAAATTAGAGTAATTGAATAAGAAAGTCTCTGTTCCAAGCGGCTTTGAGGCGTTTGGAACGGAGACTTTTTTTACCCGTGTCCTTTTTTAAGAGGTTCAGGGCGGTTTTGTGTATAACGGCAAAATTTTCGGCGGCGTGTCCGGCGCGCTTTCGTTGTTCGTCTTCACGGAAAACCGTGTCCAAAGTCTGAACTGCTTATACGGAAACGCTCTTCCGCTGATATTTTATTGCCGGTTTCTCTTTTTTACATCACCGGCGCATCCGGTGCTTTCCCCGGAACCGGTGCCACCCCTTCCTTATAATCGGGCAGAGCACCCATTTCGTAGCTTTCCGGCCCGTAGCGCAGAGAGGACGACATGATCTCATCCCAAGAAATCGGCTTGCCCGTGTAGGCAGCTTCGCGCCCAAGTATGGCTACCTGTGTGGAATAAGCGAGGGCTTCCGCCTGATTAATCTTCTTGTCCAAGCGGATGGATTCCACCAGATGGACGTGTTCCTGATCGTAGGGATTCTTGACGGGATGAGCTTCGTAGTCATACTTCCAAAGCTCGTTGCCGGCATAATCGACAATCTTTATATCGTTGTGGTCGTTCAGCAGGGCGATGCCTTTGGTGCCGTACACCTGCTCGGAAACGTTGCCGTCGCAACCGTCAATCTGACGGGCGGTAGCCAGCATACGCTTGTTGTGCTCGTAATAATAATCGACACTGAAAAAGTCGAAGATGTCGCCTGTCAGCCGTTGGGCACGTCCGCCGAAACCGACGGCTTTCTCCGGACGCTGTTCCATGAACCACGTCACCACGTCAATATTATGGATAGCCTGATCAAGCAGATGGTCGCCGCTCAGCCATTTGATGTTAAACCAGTTGCGGATGTTATATTCCATATCGCTCCATTCAGGACGTTTGCGCTTGTTCCACCATGCCCCCTGATCCCAATGGGCGGTAGCCGAAACAACATCGCCTATCAGCCCGTTCTTCACCTGTATAAAGGCTTCCCAATAGTCGCGGCGGTGACGGCGTTGGTTGCCGGTCACAACGGTGAGACCCTTGCCCGCAGCCACTTTGGCGGCAGCAATGACGGTACGGATACCGGTCGGGTCAACGGCGCAGGGCTTTTCCATAAAGATATGCTTGCCTGCCTCCACAGCCGCCTTGAAGTGTTCGGGGCGGAAATGAGTCGGCGTGCAGAGCAGGACAAGGTCAATCTCCTCCATCGCCAGCACCTTCGTATAAGCATCAAAGCCGAAGAAGCAATTGGCATCGTCCACCTCGTTGTGAAACTGTTCGCTCAACACCTTCCGGCAGGTATCCATCCGGTCGGGGAACAAATCAACCAGCGCAACAATAGACACATCGTTGCCCGCTTTGAGGAACTGCGTAGCCGCACCCGTCCCCCTGTCGCCGCAACCCACGAGTGCCGCCTTCAAAGGCTTGCCGTCGGGCGCAATGTCCGCAAAGGAAAACATACCCAGCTCTTCCGGAGAAAAGTGCTTCAAAGCCGCCTCGCCGCCCCCCTGCTCCGAACAGGAAGAAAGCACGGCAGGCGCAACGCCCAAAGGAATACCCGCGCCGATAAGTGCGGAATTAGTCAAGAAATCTCGTCTTTTCATAATGATGATATTAAATATAAGTACGTTACAAATTAGTTCCTATGACCTGACAACTCAATCAAAATACTCATAGTTATCCGAAAAGAATTGCTCTATATCGTTTATCAGATTAGGGTTCTTTTCAAGCTCGGTTCTCCGTGCCATTATGTAGGCACTCTTATCCTTGCTTTGTGAATGAAAGAAAACATCGTCCGAAAAATGACTTAGCATAATCTTCTTGTATAGTCTAAACCGCTTGGTTTCATTTACACCCTCATTTGGCATGTTAGAGCCTATAAATCCAAATGATGAGCGGGTATCCGTTTTATCTATCTCAAGCATGACAGCAATGCAGGTGTTTATAACCATGCGAGCCTCGTTAAGCCCTGTGAGAATATTGTATTTAAACTTACTGTCCCTGTGCGCTTTCAAGTGAAACTTTACGGCGTATAGATTGTAATCATATCCTTCTACCCAAATCCAATACCATTGTTTTGATTTGGGAGATTTAAAGGTGTACAGGCATTCAAAATTCGCCCCGCTGTTTGAACGGGGCAAATTCATAACTTTCCTGTACGGATAATGATCTAAATTACAGTAGGTACGGGTACACATCTACACGAAGTCTTTTCCGTTCTTCTTCTGTGACAGGGGTAAACCTATACAACCTGTTCCCTTTCGCTGTAAATTCAATGGGGGCTTCGTCAGACTTTTTCGTTTGATTGTCTTCCCCGCGATCTTTTGATACATTTCCCATGGCTCATTTCTTTTTATTTCACGGCGGTAAAGGTAACCGAATCCCATAAATGGGGCAACAAACGTATAAAATACTATAAAGGGGCTGTCTTAATTCTATGAGTAGCCCCTTTTATGATAAGCAAGTCTATTATTTACTTCTATATTAAATGGAACCGCTTTAACTGCTTCAGTTTAATTCTGTCAGAATTACACAAGGCGCCCTTTATGAGTGATACATCATCTTCGTCAATTTTAGCTATCGGCTTACCCATTTCCGCAGAATACTTCTCTTTGGAAATCTCTATAAGAGTACCGCAATCCACATACCTGCTTTGCTCCAAAAAAGAATATCTTTCTGCCCTTATGGGATAGTGCAAATCTTGCAGTTCTTGGGGTAAGGTTTGATTAATGGCTGTGTTAATCAGAACGACTCCCAATAGTTTATCACCATCAAATCCTACTATGATAATATACTTATGCCGCCCGCTGTCGCCTCTATTCTTTGGTTTAATCCCCTCCGTTTCGGTTAAATGTATCCTGTAAACATCCCCTTCTTCTATAACGGGCGGCAAATCTGCAAGCATCGCCATTATGCACCCAGCAAAGAGTTAATCAGCCTGTGCTCCTTAATATACTCAATCGTTCCGTCGCTTGCGCCGGCAGCTTGTGCCATGCGAATATCATCTATTGATTTATCGGTATTGACCCAAGCGTACCCCCATGCGCTGTCATGGGATTTTGCCGACAGCTCCCCTTTGGGCACGTCTTTATTCTCCTTAATAGACTCGGTAAGGCATTCAATATCTGACTTGGACAAATAATCCATATCCGGCTGCTCCTTTGCCGTGAGTATATACTTGTCCTTAACCGACAGGGCATCGGAAATCAGTGCCAAAAGCGGGTAGTCACCCGTTCTTTGTTTGTCCCCCGCTGCTATTTTGACCGCATCGTAAAGAGCGGACGGAACGGGTCCTTCCGGCAAGGCATGAAACGAGTCATTCATAATCCTCCTTCCATATCTGGCGCAGTGTTTCCCTTCGGCAAAGTAGAGGATTTTAAATACATGGAAATAGCTGATCTCCCTGCAATAATTCACAATAAACAGCACAACGGCTTTCAAATTCAGGAAGTCGTCCGATGTCATGTGCGAGTAAAACGGGTGTGTTGCTTTCCGTTCCATGTTTCATGTATTATCTTAATCCGGCGGCAAAAGTAGCCTGATTTCATAAATGAGCAACAGGCATATAAAATACATTATTCCTTTGCACCATTTAATCATATTCGCATCTTTGCGACCGTTACGCAAGAAGAAAAGATACACATACCGTATGTAAAAGAACTTTTTAATATAAACTCTTATGACAAACATAAAAATCAAAAAAGAACTCGAAAACGGTTTGCGACCCTTATACAGTGAATTGTTGGAAGCCACAGGCTATTATCTGGAAAAAAACATATACAAACTGTGTGCATTTTGTGCACAATGGGGGAAAGAATTTCCTGAAGAAAAGAACTCAGGTATTTTATTTGTGGGTAGAGCCACAAACGGTTGGCACGACGAAGACCTTGATGTTGATACTATCTTTGCGAAAGTATTTGCCTGCGACGACCAAATGGAATGGGCAAACGACTATTATACTAAATCAGCTTTTTGGCGGGTTATTATAAAGACAACGCAAATGCTTTACCCCGACGAAGGACGGCAGGCACATGTGGCGTGGAGCAATTTGTGCAAAATAGCACCACAGAGTGGTGGCAATCCCAACGACCCGCTTTATTATAGTCAACTTGATGCTTGCCAAAAGATTTTAGAGAAAGAGATAGAAATCCTCTCTCCTAAATTTGTGGTAATGCTGACCGGTGATAATTGGGCAAAAGATTTTCTACTTTATTTGAATGGAGGCGAACATCCCGAATCCATAGATACAGCATACTGGAGTGGCTACGAAGCAAAAGTGTACAAAATCAAGAATGCAACTTACATTGTTTCTCCGCATCCCGGAAGGAAACCCGAAGCGAGCCATGTGCAAACGATAGTGGAGCTAATCAACAAATACCAATGATTTCAATACAAAAATAGCAAGTCCCGAAGGGATGCCGGATTTCAGCCCCACATGCAGCGCAGCGGAATGTGGGGTTTAGATGAATACATTTCAAACAAAGCCCTGAAAGGGCGGTACAGATGCAAATGATGGTTTACGATGCAATATCTTTGCAGCATATAAATGATGAAGTGATGTTAATTACCATTAAGAAGGATACCTGTAAGCAGAAGATTGATAAACTGTTAATCAATCCGAAGCCGCGAAAAGCATTCCAAGCAAAGATGTTTTTGGGTAAAGTGAAATGGGAAGAAGATGCCTGCCAATATCAAAAAAGACTGAGAGATGAATGGGGTCAGGATAATGTGTGATACAAATCCTTTAATCTATCTGCTTGACGGGAACAAAGATGTTGCCGGGTTTCTTGAGGATAAACAGATTTATGTATCCGTTATCACCGAATTGGAATTGTTTGGGAAGCAGAACCTTTCGAAGCAAGACACCAGCATTATTGAAGCATTGCTTGACAGTTGTTTTGTAATTGACCTTAATCAAGAAATAAAACAGATATATAAGGGGCTTAAGCAGCAGCATATCGTAAGGCTCCCGGATGCAATTATAGCCGCTACGGCTGTTTATTTAGATATGCCGTTGCTTACTTTCGACCAAGGGTTTAGAAACATACCGGAATTGCAACTAATGTTATGGGAATGGTAAAGAGATATGTTGAAATTCTGTATCCTTTCAGGATGCCCTTGATGGAGTTTACCCCTAACAGGGTTCCAAACCCTGTTAGGGGTTCAAGCAAACATAAATTAAAGAGCAATGGAACAATCGACAGAAATTGAATACGAAAATGAAAAGACTATCGGGACTACCAATAGTTTGCGTTCCGCCTGGTATAAATTGCGTGAAAGATTAAAAGACTTGTACGACCTTTTGCACATTTGGCGGTATCGAAATAAACCTACAATGCCGGCGCGTGAGTTTTTTGAAGAAATAGAAAGGAAGTACTGAATAGGCAATGTATATGGAACAGCAAACGAAGAAAAGATACACATACCAAGAGATGGCGATGTATGAAGAAGAAATGGAACGGCTTGTATCCGAAGGCAAAAGAGAGCGGGAGCCGATAACATTCGGATTGTCGGACAGGGGATTGGATGTCGTAAAAAACGGTTTCACCTTTGAGGAAATAATGAAAGAGTTGGATAAAAAGCAGGCAGTTCCGGCATGACCGTCATTTATTCCGTCCAAGCAAAAGAAGCCATAGGTTTTTACTATGAGAATTATGCCTGCAACCCTTACGGAGGAACAGACATGAGACGAAGGGCGGACGACGTGTCAAGAATACGTTCTGTATTATCTGATGTTTTAATTCACAATCCGTATAAAAGGGACGGCAGGCAGTTTGTCAGAATAAAAGGCATTGGTGTGGCAGAGTTTGAAATATCGGACGACAGACAAACTGTAGCGGTTTTGGATATACTATTCAAAGATTGATGGAGTTTACCCCTAACAGGGTTTGAAACCCTGTTAGGGGTTTAGCTGAAATCTCTTGCCCCTTCGGGGCATCTGTGGAACAACAGTAACAGGTATCCTGAAAGGATACAGGATTTCAGCCCCACATGGAGCGTAGC
>LBCX01000022.1 GCA_001657575.1 Bacteroidales bacterium Barb4 | reverse complement strand
TTCGTCGGGCAGCAGCATCCGGTCGCGAAGCAGGGTATCGCTGCGGGCGGACAAGAGTATCAAGGCTCTTTTGCACATGGCGGCTCCGGTCGTTGCCACAAGGTGCAGGGGGGAGCTGCATGAGTATTATGAGAGGAAAGTGGCTGAGGGAAAGAATAAGATGTCTGTCCTGAACGCTGTCAGGGCTAAACTCATACACCGGATGTTTGCCGTAATCAGAAACAATCAGGATTATCAAAAAGATTATATTAATGCGCTTGCGTGAATCATAAGAATAAGGACGACCGGATATTATATGTTCGTAAATCATCATTTGTATTTGTATCGTTATAGAACCCCTGACAGGGTTTCAAACCCTGTTACCTTAATAACTAATGTTACGCAAAAACCCCGAAAGGGGGGGCGGGGCAAAGGTCACAACATGTTAAAATTACACTTCCTTAATTAAAATTACCCCCTTTCATTCCTTAAAATCCCTTAATCCAACCCCTCTCAACCCTTAACAACTCCCATATAACCTTTAATTAACCATAAAAAATAACCATCCGCAAAAAGCCGCATTTTTTACATATTCACGCAAAACACCCCCAAACGCTGTCAAAACAACTACTCAATCCCCTGAAACATCCGACAAAATGACACTCCAAAGCATAGCCTCGCTTACATTTAGCTTCTTCCTATGTATTGCCTAAGTATTGCCTATGTATTGCCTATGTCCAAAACCCATTTTACCTTTGTAGGGAAACTAAGATATGACCCTGCAAATTTTCATATTGTTAACATTAAATAATCTAATGAAATCCACCCCTTTCCCCCTTTACAATCCTATTACTTGCCTGCTACAAAAAAGTACCTTTCCTTTGCTCCCACTTTCCAATATAAATGATAAAATTCAACAGCAGCCTGTCCCCCTTCGCCTTCCTTTACGGCTTGGCTGTATGGATCAGAAACCGCCTGTTCGACCGGAAGCTGCTGCCTGCCGAACGCTTCCCCGTCCCCGTCATCTGTGTCGGAAACATCGCGGCGGGCGGCACGGGGAAAACCCCGCACATCGAATACCTTGTCCGTCTCCTGCAACCCCGCTGCAAAGTAGCCGTGCTGAGTCGCGGCTACAAGCGCAAAACCTCAGGCTTCCTGCTTGCCGATTTCAAGAGTTCGAGCGAGGCGATCGGCGATGAACCCGCCCAACTGGTACGCAAGTTCCCCAATCTCCTGCTTGCCGTCGATGCCGACCGCCGGCGGGGTATCAGAAACCTGCTGGCTCTCCCCGAAGCGCAACGCCCCGAAGTCATCCTGCTTGACGACGGCTTTCAGCATCGGTACGTCACCCCTTCCCTCTCCGTCATCCTCACGGATTACAGCCGGCGTTATTGTCACGACAGACTCCTGCCCGTCGGACGGTTGCGCGAACCGACCTTTGAACTGCGGCGTGCAGACATCGTCATTGTCACCAAATGCCCCCCTGCCCTCCAACCGATTGACTTCCGCATCTTGGAAACAGAGGCGATTTTCTTTGCCCATCAGCAATTATTCTTTACTGAAATAGCCTACGGCAATCTGAAACCCGTATTCCCCAAAGCTGCCCCCTCCCGCACATTGGAACAAATCAAGCCGGACGAAGACCTGCTTCTCTTCTCCGCCATCGCCGCCCCCCGCCCTTTTACAGAGAAGATAACCGGACACGCCAAAAAGGCAGTCTGCGTATCTTTCCCCGACCATTCCCCCTTCGGCAAACAGGAATTTCACAAGCTGAAAACCCTCTTCGACAGTATGCCTTCCCCCTCCAAACTGCTTGTCACGACGGAAAAAGATGCTGCCCGCCTGATAAACAACCCCCGTCTCCCCAAAGAATGGAAAAGCCGCCTCTACGTCCTCCCCGTGACCGTCCGCTTTTGCAGAGAGTCGCAGCCCGCATTTGACAGTCTCATACTGAAACATATAGAAACATACCGCCAAACAATCACCCAACACAAACAATCATGAACAGCAACCGCACAGAAATAGCAACTTTGGGAGAATTCGGGCTGATACGCCGCCTGACCGAAGGGTTTAAGATAAAGAACGACAGCACCCTGAAAGGCGTAGGCGATGATGCCGCCGTACTCGACTACAAGGACAAACGGGTATTGGTGACCACCGACCTGCTGCTGGAAGGCATCCACTTCGACCTTGTCTATGTCCCCATGAAACACTTGGGCTATAAATCCGCCGTCGTAAACTTCTCCGACATATACGCCATGAACGGTCGCCCGCGACAGCTGACCGTATCCTTGGGACTGTCCGCCCGCTTCTCTGTGGAAGACCTTGAAGACTTCTACGCCGGCTTGCAATCCGCCTGCGACGCCTACGGCGTGGACTTGATAGGCGGCGACACCTCCGCCTCCGTAACCGGCTTGACCGTCAGCATTACCTGCCTTGGCGAAGGCGAACGCGGCAAAATCGTCCGTCGCAACGGTGCCAAAGACACCGACCTCATCTGCGTCTCCGGCGACTTGGGTGCCGCTTACATGGGCTTGCAACTCTTGGAACGCGAAAAAAGTGTCTTCAAAGGGGAAAAAGACTTTGCGCCCGACTTTGCCGGCAAAGAATACCTTTTGGAGCGACAGCTCAAACCCGAAGCCCGTAAAGACATCATCGAAATGCTCGACACCGCCGGCATACTCCCTACCTCCATGATTGACATCTCCGACGGTCTCTCCTCCGAACTCCTGCACATCTCCCGCGAAAGCCGCACCGGTTGCCGCATTTACGAAGACAGAATCCCTGTCGATTATCAGACTGCCGCCCTCGCCGAACAGTTCAACATGAGCCTGACCACTGCTGCCCTCAACGGCGGCGAAGACTACGAACTGCTTTTCACCGTTCCCCTCGCCTGCCACGATGCCGTTGCTGCCCTGACCGGCATCAGCATCATCGGTCACGTCACCAAGCCTGAATTAGGCAATTACCTGACAGGTCGCGACGGCGGCGAAGTGGAGCTGAGAGCGCAAGGCTGGAACAGCCTGAAATAAGAGGAAGGCAACACAAACACCTCATCAGCCAACAGCTCCAATTCCTCTTTCTGATGGGAAGCAAACAAAACCGTCTGCCCCTTCTCTTTCTGCCTATCCCGCAAACGGGCAATAATCCGCCGGCACAACGCCTCGTCCAATCCCTTAAAAGGCTCATCCATCAGCAGTAAAGACGAAGGATAGGCAAGCGCACGGGCTAAGGCAACCCGTTGCTGCTGCCCGTAGCTAAGCGTGTCCGGACGGCAGGCGGCAAGGTCATCTGCTTCCGCACAGCGCAACGCCTCCAAGGCACGCGCCGCCGCTTCCTGTTTCGTATAAAGCGAAGCCAGCGGTAGCGCAACATTTTCCTGCACGGTCAGATGCGGCAGCAACTCAGGCTCTTGAAAAAGGGAGGCAATCCCCCGCCTGCGGTCTGCCTCAACCGTGCCTGCAACAGGCGTCAGCGTCCCGTTTATCAAATTCAATAAGGTAGTCTTCCCACTGCCCGAAGGAGCCGACAGCCCGTATATCTTCCCCGCCTCAAAACGGCAGGACAACGCCTTGACGGCATACAGATAAGAGACATCGGACAGCTTCACCTCTGCCCCTTTCCAAACTTCCTGCCCCCCCGCAAAAGAACGGCTTGCGGAAGCATAAAACACGGGGACATTGCAACGCGCCAGCCGTCCGATACCTTTGTCCGTCAGGAAACCGATAAGCACGGCAACCACTGTCCAAGCCAGCAACTCGGGAACAGCGATAAAAGCCTGCGCCCGCTTCATCTCGCTGCCAATCCCGAAACTGCATTGCGACAGCACTTCACCCATGATAACCGCCCGCCATCCGAAGCCAGCCGCTGAAGCCAGTCCGCTATACAGGAAAGGCTTCAGTTGCGGGTAAACAATCTGCGCTGCCCTGTTCAACCTGCCAATCCGAAACAGTCCCGCCATAGCCGACCACTCCTTCCGCAAGCTGCGCATCCCCTTCGCCAGATTCTCCGTCAGCAAAGGGAACATCGTCAGAAAACCTATCAGCAGGGGAATACTCTCCGCATGAAGAAATATTAACGCCAGCAATATAAAGGAAACAACCGGCACCGACCGCATGACCGCCAACAGCGGACGCACCACACCTTCCAATCGCTCAAACCGTGCAAGCAACCCCGCCAACCCCAACGCAACGCCCAGCGACAGCAGCATCCCTGCAACTCCCCGCCCTATCGTAGCTCCTGCCGACACATAAAACGAACCGGAAGCCGCCAATTCCGCCAACGTCCGCAACAGACGCGGGACGGAAGGCATAAACTCAGGCTCACCGACAAACATTGCTGCTGCCTGCCATACGCCTGCCGCCACTGCCGCAGAAACAACCACCGTTACACCCTTTTTCATAACCGTTTGCATAGCCATAAAAACGATACTCCCTGCCGTTTCGTATAAGCATCCGAACTAATTGATGCTACACAGAAGTCCTCATATGTTTGCCCCCTCGTTAAAATTAAGGAAGTATTTCACAAATTTGCAGAAGAATCAGGAGAAAAGAAGGTATGGGAACAGCAAAGAAGTCCGGGATAACAAACGGGCATATCGTCTTTCAGATCCCGCCTGTGCCTATTTCTCTTTCGAGTCCGGACAAGTATACAGGGAACAAGTTGTACAACCTGTATCCTGCATATATTTACGGGGATAGATGGTAAGGGGGTGTTTCTTTTTTCACAGGCAAACATATAAAAACAGGTTTATGAAACAAGCGGCAGGAATTGACATCTCAAAAGACGGTTTTCACGTGTGTCTCAAGGAACAGTCGGATGACGGGCATGTAAAGATAAAACGCATCCGTTCGTTCCCCAATGATTTTGAAAACTTCAAAGGCCTCTTGGACTGGTCTCTCAAAGGCCTGCCCAAAGGGGTGTCCTTAAAATATGTAATGGAAGTTGCGGGGTATTATCATGATGATTTTTTCTGCATGATAACGGGCAGGAAGCATTCGTGGTATTGGCAAACAGGATCAAGCACTACGTCAGGAGTTTAAATGTAAAAACCGGGACGAACAAGGCGGATGCGGCTCTTATCGCAGACTTCGGTTTGGAAAGAAGCATGCCGGCATGGCAGCAGACAAGTTTAACTTACAGGGAATTATGGGATTTGTGCCGGGAACTCTCATCCATAAAAAAGGTAACAGGGTTTGAAACCCCGTTAGGGATATGGTTTATGGTTAGTCTCTAAGTTAATAAATAATATAGTTTTGAAAACGGGACGTCGTGAGACACCCCGTTTTCTGTTTATAGATGCGCAGTGCGTATCCTTTCAGGATACACTTGGGAGCCGCCTCAAATCGCCTGCTCAACATTCCAGACGAAGGCTCGCAAGCCTTGTGCCTCAGTCTGTATGTCAAGGGCATGGAGAGCTTCGAGGAAGTGGGATACTTTCTCGTCTTCGAGGACGACAAGGATGGAGGAGTTGAGCGTAGGCCATGCGTGGCTGCCGAAATGCGGCTCGCCGGTGTTGCTTCCGCGACCTAAAACTACTTCCCAGCGAGTGAAGCCCTTGATACTGTGCCTGTCCATGATGGCTGTTATGGCTTCGTAATAGGCTTGATTGAATGATATGAATACTGTCTTCACGTTTTTTACTATTAATGATTATGGGGAGTTGGGAGTTAGAAGTTGGGAGATGGGAGTTAGGAACTGATATTACGCAAAGCCCTACTAACTTCTAACTCCCAACTACTAACTACTAATCGTTCTTCAACGCTCTGGCATGTTTGCGCCGTCTGCGTTTCACGCCGTTGGAGGCGAAGGTGGTGTAGATGACGGGGACGATGACGAGGGTGATGAGGGTGGAGACGGACAGCCCCCAAGCTACGGTCAGACCCATCGGTCGCCACATTTCGGCTCCTTCGCCGGTGCCTATTGCCATCGGTATCATACCCAGTACGGTGGTAAGGGTGGTCATCAGCACGGGGCGGAGACGGGAGCGTCCGGAGGCTACCACAGCCTGAATGATGCTCAAGCCCCGCTCGCGGCAGAGGATGGCATAGTCCACGAGCACGATACCGTTCTTCACCACAATACCTATCAACATGATCAGCCCTATCAACGCCATTACGCCCAAAGGTGTGCTGGTGATTGCCAACCCGAGTATTACGCCGGTAAGCGCAAAGGGGATGGAGAACATGATGACGAACGGATCGACAAGCGACTCAAACTGCGAAGCCATGACGATAAAGACAAGTATAACGATCAATGCCATCAATATGCCGAGGTCGCCGAAAGTGTCCTGCTGGTCTTCATACGTTCCGCCCAGCTGCCAAGTGATGCCGGCGGGAATGTCCATGCTGTGCATTTCCTTGTTGGCGGCGTCCACGATGTCGCTCAATACGGCACCCGGAGCGGCTACCGCTGACACGGTGATGACACGTTCGCGATTCTTGCGCTCAATGGTCGGCGGGGTCATGCGTTCCACCACCTGACCTACGTCGCGGATGCGGACGCCTTTCCCTTCGGCGTTGTACATGATGATGTTTTCAATGTCTTCGATGGACTGGCGGAACTCCGGTGCGTAGCTGACGCGGATGTCGGATTCGTCGCCGTCTTCGCGGTAGAGCGAGGCAGTCTGCCCGTTGATGCGGTTACGCAGGAACATGGAGGCAGTGGTGACGTTCAGTCCGTTCAGGGCAAGTTTCTCGCGGTCGAAGTCTATCTGGTATTCCGGTATATAGTCCTTGCGGCTGATGTTTATCTGTGAGATGCCGTCGTAGTTTTTCAAGTGCTTGCTTATCTCTTTGGCAACCTGGTCGGTGGTTTCAAAGTCGAAGCCGTATATTTCAACGTCCACAGCCGTTTCGCCTCCCATCAGGTTCATACCGCCGCCTGCCAATACCTCAAACGTCTTGATTTCGGTATATTTATTGAGGTCGTGGCGCATGAGTTCGCATATCTCGATCAGTCCCCGTTTGCGCCCTTCGTATTGGGGACGTACACCGACACTGAACAGGTTGATGTTAAACTCAATGAAGTGCGTACCGTTTTCGCCCAGCTGCGCCCAAGTGTTGTCCGTGCCTGCCACACCTTCGTTGAAATTGATCGCCCTTATTTCAGGATACTTTTCGGTAAACTCGGTATTGATTTGCAGGGCTAATTCGCGGGTGATTTCCTGACGGGTACCGATGGGCAGTTCAATGTTGACGGCAACACGCGCATTATCCTGCGTGGGGAAAAACTCCGTTTTCACCGAACCGGCAAGTATCATACTGCCGGCAAAGACAAGCAGGGCGGCAAAAATCACCGTCAGCCTGTGGCGCACCGCCCAGTTGAGCAGTCCGGCATAGCCGTTGTCCAAAGCTCCCAAGGCTTTTTCCACCGGAGTAAAGAAGAGCGTGAGCAGCCTCCCCTTCTTCGGATTCAGACGGAGCAGTTGCGAGGAGAGCATAGGCGTAAGCGTAAGGGCAGCCACTAAGGAGACGGCAATGGTAATGCTGACCATCCAGCCCAGCTGCTTGAACATGACTCCCGCCATACCGCTTATCATGGTCAGCGGCAGGAACACCGCCAGAATAGTAAGCGTGGCAGCTATCACGGAGATAGCCACTTCGTTCGTTGCATGTATGGCAGCCTGTTTCGGCTTGCTTCCCCGCTCGATGTGGGTAGTAATGTTTTCCAATACCACAATGGCATCATCGACCACCATACCGATGGCTATGGAGAGGGAGCTGAGCGAAATAATGTTCAGCGTGTTCCCCGATGCAAACAGATAGGCAAAGGAGGCAACCAGCGAAATGGGGATCGTCAGAATGATAATGAAGGTTGCCCTCCAACGTCCCAAGAAAAGGAATACGACCAGCATCACGAGAATGAAAGTGATGCCGACGGTTTCTATCAAACTGTTTACCGTGTTCAGAATGTTGGTGGAGGTATCCATGATGATGCCGAGCTTCACGTCGGAAGGCAGGGTTTCCTGTATTTCGGTTATTTTCTCCTTCACCTGCTTGGCGATGCTTACCGAGTTGGCTCCCGATTGCTTCTGGATGATAATCATACCGCCGCGCACGCCGTTGTTGTAGGCTTCCTGTGCCCGTTCTTCCACCGAGTCGATGATGCGGGCAACGTCGCGCAGGTAAACGGTCTTGTTGTTGCGGTTGCCGATTACCAGATTGAGCATTTGGCTGGCATCGGTAAATTCGCCCTGTACGCGCAGTGCGTAGGTGTTAGAACCGATGTCAATGCTTCCGCCCGGCGTATTGCGGTTTTCCTGTGCAATGATGGAAGAGATGCCTTCAATCGTCAGACCGTGGGCTTCCAGCTTTTGCGGGTCGCAATAGACCTGCAACTCGCGGATGGGCGTACCGGCAATGGACACGGCACCCACGCCGCTGATACGCGCAAGCGGGTTGGCAACCTTTTCGTCCAATATCTTGTAAAGCGCATTGGTACTTTCCACCGCCGTCACGGAGAGCATCAGGATGGGGATGTCGTCCGTACCGAACTTGAAGATAATCGGACTTTCGGCATTGTCGGGCAGAACGGACTTAACCATATCCAACTTGTCGCGGATGTCGTTTGTTGCCACGTCTATGTCAATGCCAAACTCAAACTCCATTGTCACGATTGAGATGTTCTCCCTTGATTGAGAGGTAATATTCTTCAAATCGCTGACACTGTTCAACACATTTTCCAAAGGCTTGGAAAGGTTCATTTCAATATCCGAAGCACTTGCGCCGGGGTAAGCCGTCATGACCATAATCGTGTTGGTCTCTATCTTGGGTAGCAAGTCAACGGACAGCTTTGATAGGGAATAAAGCCCCAGTATAACCACCGCCACAAAGATAAGGGCAGTCGTAATCGGCTTTTTTACGGCACTACTGTATAAACTCATATTGTTTTTATTTGAGGAGTTAGGAGTTTGAAGTTGGGAGTTAGAAATCTGACTACTATCTTCTGACTTTTGTCTTCTAACTACTAACTTCTATCTTCTAACTTCTTTATTTTACTACTTCAACTTCCATTCCGTTTGTCAGGCGGTTCTGTGCAGTGACAACCACATTGTCGCCATTGTGTACGCCGGAGATAACCTCGTAGCGGTTGCCTATGCGGCGACCCAGTTCCACTTTATCGTAGGATACCTTGCCGTTTTTATAGACATAGACAAAGCGGTCGCCGGAGCCGGGCTGCTTGACGATGGCTTGGTCGGAGACAACTACGTTCTGCTTCGTGCCGAGATTCATCGTGGCGCGGGCAAACATGCCGGGGCGTACCCGCTGGTCGCCGTTTGTCAGTTTGATTTCCACAGGGAAAGTGCGGCTTCCCGCATCAATGGTCGGGTAAACGAGATTTACCGTTCCCTTGAACACTTCATCGCCGTACACGTCCAGCCGGATGTCCGCTTCCATGCCCTTGTGCAGTTGGGTGAAATAGCCTTCCGACACGTTCACTGTCATTTTGACAGGGCTGATCTGCTCCACCGTGTAAACGGGCGTTGCACCGCTGTACATATCGCCGTTGTCATAGTTGCGGGCTGTCACAACGCCGGAGATGGGACTCAGCAGCTGGTTGTTTTGCAGCAGGTTCTTGTAAGCCGTGCGGCTCACTTCCAGAGCCGTCTGCTGTGCATCCCATACGGATTTGGAAACGCCACCGACCTTGTAAAGTTCGTCGATGCGCTTAAACTCGGTTTCCTGATTGTCTATTTGCACCTTCGTTTGTTTCAGGGTGGTGGCATCCATCGTTGCCAGCAACTGACCTGCCTTTACGTTGTCGCCAACTTCCACGTGCAGCGTTTCGATGCGGGCGGGCGATTGGGGGGCAATCTTATTGGATACGTAGGCGGTCACATTGGCAGTGAACTCGCCAAGCTGTTCCACGTCCTGCGTATAAACGGTTTCCGTCTTTACTTTTACCTTTCCATCTGCGCTTGCTGCCGTTTCTTCGGTGTTTTGACTGCCGGAACATGACGTTACAAAAGCAACGGCTATTGCCGGCAGCATTTTCAGCATTTTTCTTGTTTTCATCTTATTTCTCGTTAATTAAATTGTTTCTTTCTTCTGTGGAAAATACGTTATTGTTCTAATTTTCAGCCGCTAAAGGGTTTGACGGAAAGCCTGAATCGATTGATTTAGCTCCTAAATCGGTCGTTTTAGCGTCTAAATTGATCGTTTTAGTTCCTAAATCAATTGATTTAGTGTCTAAATCGGTCGTTTGGGGCTTCCGCCGGTCGTTTTAGAAGCTAAATCAATCGTTTTAGTCTCTAAATCGATCGTTTTAGCTCCTAAATTGGTTGATTTAGAGCTTCCGCCAAAGGGTCGGATAGCCACCCCTAACAGGGTTTGAAACCCTGTTAGGGGTAAATCCGCGCCTCCACGTTATTTCTTTATTTATTCAACCCGATTGTTTTTTCCAAGTCAGACTTGGTTACGACATAGTCGTAAACGGCTTGGTTGAAATTCAGCTTCGCCTGCGTGAGGGCAAGTTCGGCATCGTTCAGCTCAAGCAGCGTGCCCGAACCTGTTTCGTATCTTTTTTGGGAAATGGTGCGCCCCCGTTCCGCCTGTGCAACGCCTTTGCGGGCGGCATCGTAGCGTTTGATGCAGGTTTCCATATTGTCCTTGTACTGCTTGACGGCTAATTGCAGGTTGCGTTGGAGGTTATCCCTTTGCAAATCCAACTGGCGGAGACTCACCTTTGTTTGGTTAATCTTTTGCAGACGGCTTCCCCCCGAAAAGATAGGCATGGAGAGCGAGAGGGCAACGGTGGAATAGGGGTTCCATAGGTAGTCCTTAAACTTGAAGTCGTTGTTCATCGCACTCCAATTGTAGGCACCGCTCAGCGAGAGCGTGGGCAGGTAGTCGTACTTTTGCAGTTGCAGCATCTGTTTCAGCTGCACGGCTTGCAAGTCCAACTGCTTGAGCGAGGAGTTGCCGGCAAGGGAGGTTTCCGCCGCCAGATAGTCGCCGTACAGGGTCGATTCGTAATCCGCCAGCTTCCCCTCGCATTCAACGGACAGCTCCAAGTCCATGCCCAGCAACGCCTTCAACTGCCATTTGGCAAGGACAACGGCGTTGGCGGCTTGCAGCATGTTCGGCTCAAGGTTTTTCACGGCAACATCGGTGCGTATCAGGTCGTACTCGGCAACCAAGCCCAGCTCAAACTTCTGCTTGACGTCCGTATAGTTGGACACGGCATAGTCGTAGCTCTCCTTAAACACACGGTAGGAATCGTTCGCCAGCAGAACGCCGTAGAAACTGCGCTTCACCTGATTGGTCATCTCAATCTTTGACGAACGCGCCTGCTCGACGGCAAGCTCCACATCCGTCGCCGAAATGGACAGGCTTTTCCACAGGGAAGCATTTATCAGCGGCATACCTGCCGTGAAGCCGACACCCCAATTGTTGTCGCGCCCGATAGAGATGCCCTCCTCCCCTTCCGAAGGCGGAATCTTGGCATATTCCTCGTTGATGGCATTTCCCAGACTGCCCTTTTTATAGTCAGGAATGTTTTTGGCAAACGTATTGTCAATCCCATCGAACACAGGACTCATCATGCTTCCGATGTCAAACGCACCGTCCATATACATCACCTGTTTTTTCAGCGTGCGGGAATAGTCCGCCCCGAAGTTAATCTGCGGGAACAGTGCCGCATACGCACCCTTCTGCGCATATTTCTTCTTTTGAATCTCCTGTCCGGCGACCTTCACCGCCGGATTCTCGCTCAACGCAATCTCCAAAGCCTTTTCCAAGTCAAGAACCAGCGGTTCCTGCGCCTGCAACGGGGAAAAAGCGAGGGACGGCAGCAACATACACACTGCACAAATCATCTTTTTGCTCATTTCTAATCCTTTCATTCTTTCGTTTGTTATTTATCTGATAACTGTTTCATCACTTTGTCAAAATCGGATTCAAACAACCGGTCTTGTTTTATCCGGTACTTCTCAAATTCATTTTCTGCAAAATCTTTTGCCGCTTGCGCTGTGATTTTACCGCTGTTTGGCAGGATATGCCGGTCGTCTGCTTCTAAAAACTTGTCAAGACGTTTAGCCCAATCTTCCATAGTCATGGGAATATGCCTTTTGGCACGGTCTTCCGCTAAATCCAGATAAGCATTGACAATACGTCCCAAAGAGTCCAATTCCGGTTCGCTGAGATAATTCTTTGCAACGGAAACATCTGTTTTTACGATTTTCCCGTCGGGAGCATTTTCCCATGAAGTCAATCCCATGCGTTCTTTATCGGCATCGGCTCTGGCGGCAATCAATTCGGCGGCGGTGTGCCCGTGAACGGCATAATGGAGTTTGTTCTGAACTTTTGCAAAAAAGGCTTTTGTGGTAAAGGCATCTTTGTTATAGTCCATAGCTGTGGCGTATATATCGGTTACCTTTTGATAAAAACGCCGCTCGCTCAAACGAATTTCACGGATTTCGGCAAGCAGGTGTTCAAAATAATCTTCGCCCAAGAAAGCCCCGTTCTCCATCCGCTTCTTGTCTATGACGTATCCCCGAAGCGCATAATCGCGAAGAATGGAGGTAGCCCACTGACGGAAAGCCGTAGCCCGACGAGAATTGACACGGTAGCCGACGGCTATAATTGCATCAAGATTATAAAAGTCAATATTGCGCGACACCTGACGGGAACCTTCCGTTTGAACTGTCCGGAAATTCCGGATAGTTGCTTCTTCCTTTATCTCTTCTTGCGCATACAGATTCCGCAAATGTTCGTTTATGGTACGGACATCGACTTCAAACAAGACTGCCATCAGCTTCTGGTTAAGCCAGATTGTCCCGTCTTGTACACGAACTTCGATACCATCTTCTTTCGCCTGAGTGGTGAAGATGAGAAATTCAGCGGTGCTGTTGCGTATTTGCAGGTTCTTTTCAGTCATGATTTATATTTTCTTTCACGTTTATCCATTATTTCAAGGGCATTGAATTTGCAGGCTTTCACGCAATCTCCGCAAGCGGTGCATTTATCGGGATGTTTCACAACAACGTGCTTTCCGGTTTCATCGCCTGCCAAATCCAATACCTGACGGCGGCACCTCTTTATGCAACGCTTGCATCCGGTGCAATTGTCTTCAACGATATGAATGACCTTGTTTCTTCTCCGCAATTTGCGGGAAAGTCCGCCAAGAAACCAAAGCAAAAGGATTGCACCAACGATATAATAGACCATTTTTATCACTTCTCTATTTCTTTCACGTTTATCCATTTGTCCAATATCCGGCATCCCTTTTCCGTACATACGCCACGTAGGAAAGTGACCAGCACTGTGTCAAACACCTCCGTGTTGGAATGTTTGCAGAATGTCTTGGACGGCTGTATCATGTTTATCTGCTCTTTGGCAAGCAGGGCGACAATCTCAAAGTTTACCTCCTTGCGAAAAACTCCCTCTTTCAAGCCCTGATTGAGCAGCTGCGTGCACCGCTTGATGAACGCCTCCTTTTCATGCTCTTTCCGTCGGACGGCTTTCGGGTACTTATTCAAATCCTCATAAAACCGCTGGCAATAGAAACGCGGATTTTTCATAATCTCATCGTAAATCATCAGGATAATATCCACCGCCGTGTGACTGCCTTTCAGCAAATCGTCCCAAAAAGCCTTCAGCAAATCATGCCTGTGCCCGATGCCTTCCACCAGCAGGGCTTCCTTGTCCTCAAAGAAACCGTACAATGTGCGCTTGGAGATACCTGCCTTTCCGGCAATATCATCCATGCTTACCCGTTTGATGCCGTATTGTGAAAACATGTCAAACGCCGCTGCCTGAATTTGCTCTTTAATGTCCATTGTGTAATGCCGTATGATTTCGGGATGCGAACCGGATTACGCCGCAAAAGTATCGGGAAGCCGTTGCGGCAAACAAATACATTCCGCTTGATAACGGCTGTTTCCCGATGAATGACGGATTACGTCCGATTAAATTGCCCGCTTCGTTCATTATACCCTGCCCTGCTTGTTAATTGCGGCGCAAAGGTGTGCCTTTACAGAAAACTAAAATGGTTTAATCTGTTACTGAATTAGTCAGAAATGAATGCGAGGACGACCGTATCATTGCATATATGAAATAAAGGGTACTTTTGTTCGTCAAAATAGAAACATTCAAATCAAGATGGAAAAGCTACCTGTCATAGAAATGTCCGAATTAAGGAATTGCGTAGTGGAGATAGACTCCTATCAGGACGTGCTGAGCGTAATAGATATGGATGCGGCAAGCATAGAAGCGGGAATGCTTGAAAACGAAGCATCTTCATCGCCGGTGCGCATGCAGGCGTTGGTGATGATTATGGTGTTGCAGGGAGAGGCAAAGATCAGTCTGGATTATGTTTCTTATACGATAGCAGCCAATTGCTTTATTACCATCATGCCGGTGCATGTCTGTCAGGTAGCCGAAATAAGTCCTGATTTCAAGTGCAAGCTGATATTTGTAAAAAAGTCCTTTATTGATGATTATCATATAGACAGGCGAAGCCCGTCGATGGCAAACTTCATGCTGATCCGCAAAAACCCCTGCACCGAGTTTTCGCCGGAAGAGACAAAGCATATCGGGCGTTATTTCCAGCTGATGCGGGAGAAAGTCCGTATGCGCACCCATTCCTTTCATAAAGAAGTGGTGCAAAATTCATTCATCACCTTCCTGCTGGAATTGGGCAATATCATGATGGGTAAAAAGGAATCGCTTACGCGCCCCACCCTCACGCGGAAGGAAGAAATACTGAGCGAATTCCTCCAACTGCTCTTCACTCACGTCCGCGACCGCCACAACGTCTCCTTCTACGCCGAAAAACTCTTCATCACCCCCCAATACCTCTCCCTGACTCTCAAAGAGCAGACCGGCAAATCCGCCAACAAATGGATAGACGATGCCCTGATGGTAGAAGCCAAAGTGCTGCTCAAAACGCCCCGCATAACCGTGCAACAAGTCGCCGACCAGCTGAACTTCTCCGACCAGTCCACCTTCGGCAAGTTCTTCAAGAAGCAAACGGGGGTGTCGCCGATGGAGTACCGCAAATCCTGAGTGCTGCTATCCGTGTGCCATTCCGGCGTTACCAATTAACTGATGTTATGCAGAAGTCCCGAAGGGACGGAGGATTTCAGCCCCACATGGAGCGCAGCGGAATGTGGGGTTCAGACAAGTGCGTATCAATAAAGTTCTGGAAGAACGATACTAACTGCAAACGATGGTTTACAATGCAATTCTATTATTCGGTCGTCCTTTCAGGACTCCATAGGGTCACCCTTTCCGTAAACCCCACATTCCGCTGCGCTGCATGTGGGGCTGAAATCTCTGCCCCTTAGGGGCATCTGCGTAATATCAGTAATAAGTATATTCTCCTATATTTGCAAGAAAAACAGGACACTGCATAATACTAGATCAGCAATGCGCAATAAAATAACTGCATGGATAAAAGCTGCCCGTCCGCTAACCCTCTCCGCCTCATTCAGCCCTGTGCTGGTGGGCTGCACCTTGGCATGGCGGGACGGTGTCTTCCAACCAACAGCCGCCCTCCTCTGCCTGCTCGTCGCCCTGACGGCACAGATAGCAAGCAATTTCGCCAATGATTATTTTGATTTCAAAAAGGGTGCCGACCGCGAAGACCGCTTAGGTCCCGTGCGTGCCGTTGCCTCCGGACAAATCGCCCCCGAAGCCATGTTGCGTGCCACACTAATTACTCTGGGATTAGCCTGTGCCGCCGGCTGTATGCTCATTCCCTTCGGGGGATGGATACTGCTTCCCGTTGGAATAGCCATGGCATTGTGCGTATTGGCTTATTCGGCGGGACCTTTTCCGCTGGCGTATAACGGGCTGGGAGACGTAAGTGTACTGATTTTCTACGGCATCGTGCCGGTCTGCTTTACCTACTACGTGCAGGCGAACACTTTCTCCCTCCTCGCCGTCCTCCTCTCCGTAGCCGTAGGTCTCCTTTCCGTAAATATTCTGGTGGTAAATAATTATCGGGATTATGAGCAAGATAAAATATCACGCAAACGGACTACTATTGTTCTCTTCGGTAAAAGATTCGGGCGTATCCTTTACCTGACAAACGGTCTCTCAGCCTTGCTGCTTGTCTCCCCGCTCCTGTCAGAAAGTCCCCGTCATGCCGTCTCCTTCGCCGTCTTCCTCCTCCTTTTCATCCTCACGTGGCGGCAATTCTGCCGATTGGAAGGCAGGGCATTGAACAAGATATTAGGGCAAACCTCCCTCCTGTCCCTTCTCTTCGCTCTAATCCTTATGTTTATTGCCTGACAATAAGTTTTTCGGCGTAACTGTCTCCCCCATTGACAGCCTTTACAATATAAACACCCTGCGGAAGAAACAGCGGATACCGTTCAAACGCCGATGCTACTCGTAATTCTTTCACAAGACTGCCCGATACGTTAAACACCGAAACCTTGCAGCCTTCCATACCCGAAACCGACAATTCCCCGCTAGCATACTTCATTTTCGGAACAGCGACCTGCTCATTTGAGGCTATATCCTGCTTTACAAAATAAGCCATTATGATCTTGTTTGAAGACATCGTGACCTCATACTCATCAGAAGATCCCGCAAGAGAAACCTCCCCGTCAGACCATCCGTAAAACACATATCCCTTCCGCTTATAGTTATTGGCATCAAGCTGAACAACTGTTCCCGCCGGATGCTGCTCCGTAGAGGAAATCCGATCATCCCCATCGTATTCAATGGCGAGATGAAGCTCATACGCCTGCGGCTTCGGAGCTTCCGGGACTCCATCCGTCTCAAATAAAGCCTCAACCGCTACATCACCCTGTATGATAAAGGTAAAAGTCGTCTCGCTCCCCGTAGGATAACCATCCAAAAGCCACGTGGAAAAATGCCAGTTTGGATCAGCCTCTGCCGTTAACGACACCACATCCCCTTGCTGATACGATGCTTTGGCTCCTGTTATAGTGCCGTGATAAGCCTTCGTACTCAAAGAAAACACCTTGTCCTCCGGCACAAACAACGGCTGGTATTCCTTAAACACAGCCTGAACATTTATATCCTCATTCAAATACACAACCAAAACCGGCTCATAATAAAACCTTGAACCGTTAATCGACCAGTAAGAAAATACATGCCCTTCCTCAGGATCAGCCGAAAGCTGAACCACTGCCTTTTCCTCATACCAGCCGCCCTGATGAGTAGTAGTTACCTGTCCCCCCTCATTGTGATCTATGGCAAGAATATAAGAATCGGGGGATGGGAGTACCGTTTCAGGGTCACGCTCAAATACAGCTCTGACCATAGTAGGCTTGTTGTGTATAAACGACAACTCCGTATCCGAGTATGTGTCTCCCTCATATATCCAATTCTTGAATACAAACCCCGGATAAGCAGTTGCCGTCAGTGTAACCTCGACATCCAACTCATAATACCCCGACGGATTAAGCCCCGATACGAATCCCCCCGCACTATATAAGACTGATAACGAAGTGGACTTTTGAAAATCAGCTACTATCTGTGTATTCTCCCCCCAAATTCTCACATCACACTCCAAACCAACCCCTACCTGTTCCCCGATCCCGTTGCTGTGGTACGAGAACCAGACCGGAAGACCGTAATTAGCGGAAGGAACAGCAGACAAATGGGTCTCTCCGAAACTTGAATAAACGCCCGGTATGAAAGTCGTCGTTCCGCCGTACACACTTATATCAACATGAAAATCCGGATAAGCTATCCCGTCAATCTGCACGTTCCTTACCGTTCCCGACCGGTCATAATTATCCCTGATAAAACCGTGAATATCGTATGTGCAAGGATACTTTCCAAAAATCGCACCCGCAATCTCACCCGTATTCTCACAGATAAGCACATGCTTGCCTATAGTCAACCAACTGCTTGAAGCAACTGCATCCACTACATCTTCTCCATTTACAACAATGGCAGTTCCCGTATTTCCAATTATTCGGACACTGTCCTGAATGACAACTTCAGAACCGGACAACACCGTTATGCCACCCCCGATATTCCCTGCCGTATTATTTTCAATCACAACATTGCCCCTTATTGTCAACTCCGTTGAAGTCCCGGCAACAACACCGCCCAAAACAGTCTTGTTACCGCGTATCCGGACATTGCCCTCAATAAAAATCGCCGACGAATCAGCATCTATGATACCCCCGTTGCTCGCGTAACCCGTAATCGTATTATTCTCAATCACAACATTATCCCTTATTGTCAGATCCGTTAATTTAACACTGAAAACCGCCCCGGCTACAGGCCTGTTCCCGGCTATTTTAACACTATCCTCAATAAGAACTGCTGATGAAATCAATGTAATAATCTCATCCCTTTCAGACATGTTGTTCTCTATAACAGCGTTGTCTTGCATCAACAGATTGGAAGTATTCGCATAAACTGCGCCGTTGAAATTAGAACGGATAACTGTGTTCCCCTCAATAATAATATTTGAATCAAAAGCAGTTATCCCGGTTTTGCTATTTTCGATAATAACATTTGACAGTCTCAAGTCCACATGGCGGACATAAATACCGGCGTCAGACGAATTAGTCGGCAACTTATCGGCAGGAATAAAGTCATAGACGGAAGAAACCCCGTTAGCAAGCGTAATATTTCTGAATTCAATACGCGTTCTTTCCTGTGGAACCGAGTCATTCATAGACTCATCCCCGGTTATAACCGCAATCGGATTTTGCTTGTCAAATCGCAAGACAGTTAAATCCCGGTCGTCCCCGATAATAACCCAATTCTTTTTTTCTAACCGAAAAGTAGTGGCGTCATAAGAACCGCCGGCTATATGAATCACAACATTACTTTTGCCGCTGCCAGCGGAAGAGGCAAAAGCCTTGTCTGGGGTTCTGAATGCCGTTTCCAGAGTCTGACCGTCGGCATTATCATTACCCTGAAGATTGACATACCAGATTTGCCTCTGTGATATATCAGACAGACTATACGAATCAGACCAATCAGGCCAATCAGTCGGACTACTAGGCCAATCAGGCCGATCAACCCCAATCCAATCAAGAAAATCAGACACAAGCAGAGGCCGACCAGGCTGATCAGGCAGATCAGGCAGAGGCGGCGGATATAGCGCATGCAGCTGATCAGGCATTTTAACATCCCTATTCTGACCAAACGCTCCCGCACATACGGTAATCAGCATGAGAACAACCAATATCCTTCGTTTCATCACCATAATTTTAGCCGCAAATCTACACCATTTTACTATTCTCCCTCCCCTTCCCTGTTGTTATTTCAGGGTCAACGTATTAGAATTTGAGTGATTGAATAAGAAAGTCTTTAGCCGACGGCGTGAAGACTGTCTTTTTTATTCTTTAGAGACGAAGCCTTATTCCTCGCTGACGAAGCCTTTCGTGTCGTTGACGAAGCCTTATTCCTCACTGACGAAGCCTTTCGTCTCGCTGACGAAGCCTTATTCCACTTTGAAACGGTCAAAACCCTCCTGTTTGTGACCCCGATCCATGCCTGAAAACGCTGTTTCAAGTGGAGTAGCACTTACTTCTCTCTGACTAAGCCTTACTCCTCACTGACTAAGGCTTATTCCTCGCTGACGAAGCCTTTCGTCTCACTGACGAAGCCTTATTCCACTTCGCGTATGCCCTTCGTCGTAGAGACGCAATGCATTGCGTCTCTACCTCGCCCCCCGGTCAGAGAAGGCGGTACCGCTGTCGTTTCGCCTTAACCTCACGACTCAAAGTATATCGGTCGTCCTTTCAGGACTTCCTTATTGGCATCAACCATTAACCCCACATTCCGCTTCCCGACGTGCCGCTTCGCTTTACGTCGGGCTGAAATCTTTTGCCCTTTCAGGGCATCTGCGTAACATACCCCTATTCTTATGATTCACGCAAGTGCATTAATATAATCTTTTTGATAATCCTGATTGTTTCTGATTACGGCAAACATCCGGTGTATGAGTTTAGCCCTGACGGCGTTTGGGACAGACATCCTGTTCTTTCCCTCAGCCACTTTCCTCTCATAATACTCATGCAGCTCCCCCCTGCACCTTGTGGCAACGACCGGAGCCGCCATGTGCAAAAGAGCCTTGATACTCCTGTCCGCCCGCAGCGATACCCCGCTTCGCGACCGGATGCTGCTGCCCGACGAATAGGAGAAGGGATCCACCCCTGCATAACAGCAAAACCTGCGTGCATCCGTGAAGTCTGTAAAACCTTTTGTTACAACAATCATTTTTACAGCCGTTTTATCGCCGATACCCTCTACCGTACAAAGACGTTTATGCTGTTCGTACAGGGTTTCATCGCTCTCAATCACTTCTTTAATCTCTTTTTCCACTTGACGGATGC
>LBCX01000503.1 GCA_001657575.1 Bacteroidales bacterium Barb4 | reverse complement strand
CGCTGCGCTCCATGTGGGGCTGAAATCGGGCGTTCTTTCAGAACTCCCTTGTCGGCATCATCCCTAAACCCCACATTCCGATGACCCCATATTCCGCTACCCCACATTCCGCTGCGCTCCATGTGGGGCTGAAATCTTCAGCCCCTTCGGGGCATCTGCATAACTGTTTTTCAACTGTAAATTATTTTACGGATACATGCTTACAATTCTTTGATAATTGTTTTTCTTTGCCCGCGAAATAATGAAGCCGATGAAACCCCTTTTGACAGCCTGTTTTTTAGCAGCCCTGTTTGGCATTTCCTCCTTTGCCCAACCGCAATCAAGCTCTAACAGGGTTCCAAACCCTGTTGAGGCTGAAGTTGGGGCTGAAGGGCTAAGCCCCGTTGGGGCTGAAGGAGACACTCCCATCCTCTTTGACTCCCTGTTTTACGACGAATACGACCGCCCCGTCAAGGGCATCACCCCGGAAGGCAGCGTGACGGAGAAAACCTACGACGGTCATAAAGTCACCGAAACAGTCGCCACAACGTGGAAAACCACCGAATACAGCCCCGTGAAAGTGATGACCTCCATCAGCGACCCGTCCGGCACGGTGCAATACTTCACCCGCGCCGACGGCAATGCCGAAAAGACCATCGCACAGGGCGATATCACGACCGTTTTTCACTACGACAAATACGGTCGTTCCACAGGTCAGACAGACCCGTCCTTCGGCACCAGCCTCATAGAATACGACGCTGCAGGCAACGTCATCAGGGAAACGGACGCCGACGGGCGCACCTTCTCGGCTGCTTACGACCGCTTCAACCGGATCGTCTCTGCCGTCACTGCCGAAGGCACCGTTGCCTATACCTATACCTCTGACGGAGAGATTGAAGCCGTCCGCAGCAGCAACGGCAGCGGCACGGAATACACCTACGACTTTTTGGGTCGCCCCCTGACGCAAAGGCAGTATGACGGCAGTCATTTTATCCTGCGGGAAATTGCCTACGGGGATAATGGCGAGGTTGCCGGCATCACCCACACTTCCGACAGAGGACGGCTGGGCGAAGAGACGTTTGCACGGTCATTCGGGAAGGCCGTTGAGAAGTTCTGGAACGGGCAGTCCGTTTTCAGGCTGAAGGAGGCTAACGCCCTCGGACATACCACTTCCGCTCTTATCGGCGGCGGGCTTCGCAC
>LBCX01000177.1 GCA_001657575.1 Bacteroidales bacterium Barb4 | reverse complement strand
CCTTGAAAACTCAGTTTTCAGACTTTCCCACACTTGGGACACCTTGAAAACTAAGTTTTCAGACTTTCCCATACTTGGGACACCTTGAAAACTTAGTTTTCATACTTTCCCCGTGCGGGACACCTTGAAAACTCAGTTTTCAGACCGTCCCCGCGTGGGACACCTTGAAAACCTTTTTCAGACTTTCCCCTGCCGTTTGAAACAATCCGGTCACGCCATTGTTCAGATACAGCACGGTAATGATATACAGCGCACCGAGCACGTAGGGCCAGGCTTCGGGAATCCACGAGGTAAACAGGCTGTAGAGCAAATTAACCGCCAATGCCCCGACCAATGCTCCCTTCAAATTGCCGCGTCCGCCCAACGCCACCCATATCAACATTTCGATAGAGGCTTTCACGTCCATGCGTCCGGGCGTGATAATGCCGGTCAGGGGCAAATACAACATGCCGGCAACGGCGGCAATCATGGCACCGATTACAAAAATAGCCGTCTGATAGTTCACCACCTTGTAGCCGGCAAAGCGCAAGCGCGATTCGCTGTCGCGGATACCTACCAGCACTTTCCCGAACTTAGACGCCGTCAATTTTTTCGACAAAAAGAAAATCGCTATAAGCACGAATACCGTTATCAGGTACAATCCGAGTTTTACCGATTCTGAATGAAGGTCGAACCCAAGGAAATAGCGGAAGTTTGTCAATCCGTTGGAGCCGCCAAGCATGGTTTCGTTGCGCGAAAAGAGCAGAAACACTGCCAATGCCAATGCTTGGGTAATGATGGCAAAAAACACGCCCTTTATCCGCCGCCGGAATATAAAATAGCAGAACAGAAAGGCGAAAACGCCGGCAACAAGCAATCCGGAAATCACGGCTCCGCCAAAACTCTGAAACGGCAGCCAGAAATACGGCAGTGCCTCCACCTGATTCCACGCCATAAAGTCGGGCACCGCTTTTCCGTCAGGCAAATTGGCTACCGTCAGATACATGCCCAGCCCGTAGGCTCCCAGACAGAAGAAAAAGGCGTGGCACATGGTCATAATCCCCGTGTATCCCCAAATTAAATCAACGCCGATGGCAGCAATGGCAAAGCAAAGATACCTGCCCCAAAGCGTTGTCGTGTTAATGTCTATCCAGCCGGCAAGATTAGCCGCCGGCAGCCCTATGAGGAAGATAAGCATGAACCCAAGCTCAAAACTCCAAGTGCTTAAAGAAGACTTTGATGCGTGCATACTGTCAAGTTTATTTCATTCAAAATATCATTCATCAATCATCTCCAATTCGCCCTCTGTCGGGAAACAAGCCTTTCGGTTTATATTGCAGGAATGCGATAATCAATACCAGTATCAGCACCTTCCCGTAAACTGCTTCAAATCCGAACTCAAATATTTTGGAAAAAATGCCAATGCTGAATCCCGAAGCTACACACCCTACAAGTTTGCCCACACCGCCGGTTACCACTACCAAAAAAGAATCGACAATATACGCCTGCCCCATATTCGGAACTACATTGCCTATCAATGTAATGGCACATCCGGCAATACCGGCAAGTCCCGAACCGATAACAAACGTTATCATGTCGATTTTTTTAGTGGAAATGCCCACGCAGGCACTCATGTTGCGGTTTTGCGTTACGGCACGGATTTTAATCCCCAGCCGTGTTTTTTGAAACAGCAAATACACCGACAGGAATATCACCACAGTCAGCCCAATCACAAACAGCCGGTTGTAAGGCAGCATCAGTCCGTCCGTAATTTCCCAACCGCCCGACAGCACAAGCGGTGCTTTCACCGAAGTGAGATCGCCAAACGTGTTTCGCGCCAGCTGTATCAGCATCAGGCTGATGCCCCACGTAGCCAGCAGGCTCTCCAGCGGGCGATTGTAGAGATGACGTATGACCAACCGTTCGATAATCAGTCCGAAAAGTCCGGCAACAACAAACGACAGCGGCAACGAAAGGAAAAACGCCATATCCAGCCAAGCCTGCGGCAAATAGGCGATGAAAAGCTGCTGGACACAATACGTCGTATAGGCACCAATCATGATAAACTCGCCGTGACTCATATTGATAATGCCTGCCAGTCCGTAAATAATGGACAATCCAAGTGCTACCATAATGAGGATGCTCCCCAAACTGATTCCGCTGAAAATATTTTGCAAAATTTCTATGGTCGTAACCGTCATATATCCCTGCTTAATTAAACTCTGATGTTACACTCTGTGAAGCCCTAACAGGGTTTCAAACCCTGTTAGGGCTTAATAAAGTCTTATTTTGCAAACTCGCTGAAAGGTTCAGCAACAACCAACTCTTCTGTTCCCCAAATAATATCGAACTGACCGTCGGTTCTGATTTTGCCGATAATGGCTTCTTTTGCCAAATGGTGATTGTCATGGTGCATCTTTACCAAACCGGCGGGCGATTCAAATTCGAGGTCGGACAAAGCGGCAATAACCGCTTCCACTTCAAACGAGCCGGCTTTTTCAACCGCAGCTTTCCATAAATACAATCCGGTGTATGCCCAGTTAATAGGGTCGTCGGTTACGCGGGCGCTTCCGCCGGGAAGGTTGTTGGTTTTGCAGTAGTTTTTGAAATTATCAACAAATTGGATGTTTTCGGGTGTTTGGATAGATTGAAAATAATTCCATGCAGCCAGATGCCCTGCCAGAAATTCGGTATCCATTGCCCGCAACTCATCTTCTGCCACCGAGAACGCCATAATCGGACAAGTGGATGCGCTCAAACCCTGATTGGCAAATTCCTTGTAGAAAGGCACATTGCTGTCGCCGTTGATAGTACTCAGCACAGCTGTGTTGCCCGATGCGGCGAAGCGTTTGATTTTCGATACAATGGTTTGATAATCCTGATGCTGAAAGGGCGTGTATTCCTCCACAATATTTCCGGCAGGCACACCTTGCGCCAGCAAAAAGTTTTTCAAAATCGTATTTGCCGTGCGTGGGAATACGTAATCCGTTCCCAGCAAATAGAACTTTTTGTATGATCCACCGGCTTCGCTCATCAGGTATTGAGCTGCCGGAATCAATTGCTGATTAGGCGTTGCGCCGGTATAAATAATATTCGGCGATTGTTCCTGTCCTTCATACTGCACCGGATAAAATAAAAGTCCCTTATACTCTTCAAAAACAGGCAACACCGATTTGCGCGACACCGAAGTCCAGCAACCGAACACGGCACTGACCTTGTCTTTTGTCAGCAATTCCTTCGCTTTTTCGGCAAACAAATCCCAATCCGAAGCCGGGTCAACAATTTTCGGCACAATTCTTTTGCCTAATACGCCGCCGCCGGCATTGATTTCATCAATACCCATCAACAGCACATCGCGAAGCGATACTTCCGAAATTGCCATTGTCCCACTTAGCGAGTGTAAAATACCTATTTGAACTACATCTTCACTTGCCTGTGTATCGGCACTGTCGGTATTTTTACTGTTGTTGCAAGCGACAAGTGACAACATAAACGTTGCTGCAACGGCAACATAACTCCAAGTCAAAAATTTCAATTTCATAATGCTATACTCTTAAATTGATACTCTTAAAACAAACATAATTGTAATTGCAACCAAACCTGCCCGTAAGTTTTGTTGGTAATGCCCGAACCTTCGGAAATACCCTTCGTCATGGCTACGTATGACAGCTTGAGGTTGGTTTTGTAGTCATTGAAAAAATAGTTCAGTCCGCCGCCCAGTACGGTGGTTGAGCCAAGTTTATCGAAATCGGCAGTGGCTGTTCCGCCCGTTTGCCGGTCTTCCGAGTTGAAATCCTGACGTTCATAGCGAATCCAAGGCTGCAGTTTTACGGATTTGAAATAATACCCAAGTTCCAGCAACTGCGTATTTTGCGTAGGTATCAATCCGGCAAACGAGTATTTCGCGGCAAGGTCATTGCCACCCGAAATGTATGACCATGCTGCATTCAGTGTCAGTGAACCTGTGCTGCCAAGAGGATAATCCAAATAGGCATCAGCGCCTGCTGCCAAGTACGTCCCCTGCGTGTCGAAACCGCCCGCTACGGTAAACGTTTTGCCTTCGCCCAGATTAGTGCCTGCATACTTGTCTGCGTCCAGAAAGTTGTAACCCGCGCGACCGGTGATGCGGAGTGCTTGCGCATCCTCGTTAAAGTCGCGCTTTCCGGCAAAAGCTCCCAAGCGATAAGCCAGTTTGCTGGCAAAAAATCCGCCGCTTAAGTTTACACCGACATCGCGCCCCAAGTCGTTTTGCAGCGGACTGCCTGCCGACATATTGTGCGGATACTGGAAATACGTAAAATCGTTTACCATCAGCGTACTTGCCGTTTGCAACCCGTTGCGGTTGTGCGAAACCAGCATTTTTCCGGCAGAAACCGTCAGCGCACTGCCAAACGTGTGGTCGTATTGTGCATCCAGAATTTTAATGCCTGCCGCCTTGTCGCTGCCCGTACCCACCGATGCAGTCAGTTCCGTTTCGATAAATACGTAATCGTTTTTACTCAAATGCGCTTCCGTCATTAAGCGGGCGCGATACAGATTGGCACTTACTCCCCACGTATCCGCCGAACTTGACGCTGCCGAACTGCCAAAACCATTTTGCTGTGCAGATACGTATGTATGCAAGAGAACACCGGCATTGAAAGTTGGCTTGAATTTCCCGTCCGACTCTTGCGCTTCAGCTGATAAACAAGCTAAAAGCAAGAACATTCCGGCATAAATCTTTTTCATAAGCTGATAATTTAATTGTTACTGACAGAATAATTTTGACGTCTAAACTACCCCTTGAAATGCGTCCGCAAAGGAACGGCGTATCTTTGAACTGACAAAATCATTTTGCTATTATTTTTAAAGTATTTCTACCTTTATGCTATCTGTATATAAAATATACTGATAATTTGCTATTTAAATTGATGTATTGGCGTTAAAACGTCATTATGTATTAAGTATGGAGCAGACAGTGTAAAATTCATGCTCCAAAAACGGAAAATGCCCAAAATCATACTGTTATAAATAAAAAAGCCGTCCTCGCGGACGGCTAAAAAACAGCTTCTTAATTTTTTAGAACCTTAATAACTGATGTTACGCAGGAAGAATATATTCATGATGTCACACAAATTCCGAAGGAATGCCTGATTTCAGCCTCACATGAAGCAAAGTGGAATGTGGGGGGGGAGTACGAACGGCACCGTCAGGAAAGTTCTGCAAGAACAACCGTTTACCCCTATTCTTATGATTCACGCAAGTGCATTGACATAGTTTTTTTGATAATCCTGATTATTTCTGATTACGGCAAACATCCGGTGTATGAGCTTCGCCCTGACAACGTTCAGGACAGACATTTTATTCTTTCCTTGCGGCGACTTTCCTTTCATAATAGTCGTGCAGTTCCCCCTTGCACCTTGTGGCGACGACCAGAGCTGCCATGTGTAAAGGGGCTTTGATGCTCTTGTCCGCCCGTTGCGAGACCCTGTTTCGCGATCGGATACTGCTGCCCAACAGGTAGGAGAAAGGTCAATTGTCCCTGATACCTGCTTTTGTCTGCCACATACATATCCCGTTCACTTGTAAGTTGTTGCAAACTTGTAATGTTCTCCTGCGGCAGATTGTACAAACGGGCTTTGTCCTGAAAACGGAAAGCATAAGCCGCAATCCTGCGGGCATCCGAGCGGTCGTTCTTCCCTCGCTGTACGCCGGAACTGTGTTTGATTTGTGCCGGATTCTCCAGCCGCAAGTCTATGCTCAAGTCCTTACATGCGTAGCACAACAGCCAAATGTATTGACCTGTGTATTCGGCACATACCAGTATCTCAGAGACCTCTCCTTGTATTTGAAATCCAAAAGATAAAGAAGGGAACTTGAAATAATCCCATTTGCACGGGGCAAATCTAAGGTTTGGGACTTCCACGCAACATTAAGATATAATATAAACTAATTTGTATCGATTATACCATGTTTTCTTATACTCCTATGCTGTCAAAGTATCACTTGCACTCTTAATAACAGGGGAACTGTACAGCCGGTTATACAAAATAGATTCTTGTCCATTTTCCAAATTAACCGACATCGGTTCAACGTTTTTTCTATTGACTAAACAAGGCATAAGTTTTTGTGTTTTGGAGTGATGGGTTCTTGTGCTATGGTTTGTGCCTCCCATTCATTTTTTACTGTAAAATTTATATAGTCGCCATAACTTTTTCGTTTTTCAGCATTATTATGCTGGTCGTTTACATTTATACCTTTACGGAGTCCGGAAAACGTTGGACAGGTATTGTTAAATTAACATAGAATCATAT
>LBCX01000502.1 GCA_001657575.1 Bacteroidales bacterium Barb4 | reverse complement strand
TTGATGGTGCTGAATACGTCGTTTTCGACATCGAAACTACTGGTTTGGTTAACGAATATGATGAACTAATCGAGTTTGGTGCGATCAAGATTAAAAACGGTAGTGAGGTTGATCGAATCGACCTTTTTGTCAAACCGGTAAAAGGGGTTCCACAACACATTACTAATTTGACAAAAATTACGAACGAGATGGTCGAGGACGCACCACACATTAAACCGTCACTCGTGCAAATTAAGGCATGGATTGGTGATGCTATTTTAATTGCTCATAATGGTATTAATTTCGACTTAAGGTTCTTAAACAAGAAATTAGAGCAACATCATTTACCATTAATTACTAACCCGTTAATTGACACGATGCAACTATCGCGTGCTTTGAATAAAGACCTTGTGAAACATAACTTAGGTGTAATCGCTCGTCATCATAAAATTTATTACGATGAAGCTGTCGCCCACCGAGCTGATTTTGATGCAGCGGTTTTAAATGATGTTTGAAGAGTAATGGTTTGACAATTAAAGCAAGATGGTATTAACACACTCAACGAGATTAATGGTAAGTTACAAAATGACCAGCTACGTTCGACTCAATTCGGTTCATACGCTTTGGTTTATGCTCGTAATCAAGCTGGGATTAAAGATATGTATCGTATGGTTTCGAATGCCTCAACTTGTAATTTGTTTCGTACTCCCCGACTTTATAAAGAAGATATCGCTATCTACCGGAACAACTTAATTTTCGTGAACTCACCTAACGATGGCGACTTATGAGATATTGCTTTAAATGGGACGCAAGCGGAGTTAATGGATGTCATTAATTACTATGATTTTATTTTTGTCACTTCGCCGCGCAATTTGGAACACGATATTAACCGCAACATTATTTCGCGCGAAAACGTCAAGAAAACTATTATCAAGATTATTGACGCAGCGAAATTGGCCAGTAAAAAAGTTGTGGTGGTTAGTGATACATATTATTTGGACCCGTGAGAACAAATCGCCCATTCAGTTTATGTTCATTCTAAATTATTAGGTGGTCGTCCCCACCGCTTATTCCGATACGATTCCGATAATAGCATTTTACCAGATTTGCATTATCGCACGACTGCCGAGATGCTTGATGAATTTGCATTTTTAAAAGACCAAGATTACATCAACGAGATTGTCATACAAAATACTTACGCTTT
>LBCX01000176.1 GCA_001657575.1 Bacteroidales bacterium Barb4 | reverse complement strand
TGCTCTTCTAATGCAGAAGAGCCTACTCGAAATCCTTTATGGCTTTGAGAAAGTGGCATAACTCTTTCTCCGTATGGGCACTTGACAGGAAATTGGCTTCAAACGGAGAAGGGGAAATATAAATGTTGCGGGAGAGCATGTGCTTGAAAAAACGCTTAAAACGCTCTGTATCGGTTCGTTTGGCATCTGCAAAGGAATTAACGCTTTCGCCGGTGAAAAAGAGGGTGAACATGGAATCTGTCTGATTCAGCCGGATGTCTTTATGAGCAATGTCGTCCGCAAGCGCATTGAAAAACCAAGTGGTTTTCTGCGCCAAATCGGTGTAAAAATCAGGGTGACTCAGCTGATTGATTGTTTCTATGCCGGCGGTCATCGCTATCGGGTTGCCGGACAGGGTGCCTGCCTGATATACCGGTCCGTCCGGTGCCAGCAGTGCCATGATGTCCGACCGTCCGCCAAAAGCGGCAGCAGGGAAACCACCCCCGATTATTTTCCCCAAGGTGGTCAAGTCCGGCACAATCTCCCATTTCTGCTGCGCACCGCCGATGGAGAGGCGGAAACCGGTAATCACTTCATCGAAAATAAGCAGGGAATCAGCTTGTTTGGTCAGCGTTCTCAGGTGTTGAAGAAAGTCGTTTTGGGGCAATACGACTCCCATGTTGGCGGGAACGGGTTCGACAATGACGGCGGCGACTCCCTTTCCCCTTTCGCGGAAAAAGCGGCTGACAGCCTTCCTGTCGTTGAAAGGCAGGCTGACGGTATGCGCCGTAAAACCTTTTGGCACACCGGCGGAGAACGATGTCGGCAGACTTGCCGCGCCCGATCCTGCCGACACCAGCAAATGGTCGGCATGACCGTGATAGCAGCCGTCGAACTTCACAATCAGATTTCTACCCGTAAAGCCTCTCGCCAGACGGACGGCACTCATGACCGCCTCCGTTCCCGAATTGACAAAGCGGACTTTTTCCATGCTTGGGAAATGCCGGTTAACGAGCTTCGCCAGCTCTGTCTCCGGCAGGGACGGTATTCCGTAACTCGTCCCGTGGCCTATCGCCTTGTGTACCGCCCGATTGACCGCCGGATGGGCATGACCGAGGATAAAGACACCCCACGACAGGCAATAGTCGCTGTAACGGTTTCCGTCAATGTCCGTCAGCCACGCATTGCGGGCTTTTTGAATAAACAAGGGGGATTCGTCCACGCTTCTCAACGCCCTGACCGGGCTGTTTACGCCTCCCGGAATGTATTGCACCGCCTCTTTATAGGCTTGTATGGAGTTTGTTCTGTTCATAAAATCGTTGAGAATTGATTGTTTGGGAAAGGCTTATGCAAAGAAAGGCTTAGCTTGGCTATTTCTTCCTCGATGATGGCTTCGGCGTGCCGTATCTCCTGCGTTCTTTGCTGCAAATTGGCTTTGGCAAAGCCCTCAATGCTTTCCAAATCGTACAGTTTGATACCTTTTCGGCGGGCTAAGGACGGTTCTACGTCCCGTGGAAAGGCAAGGTCGAAGATTAACAGTTCCTTATTGGGGGGAATGTCGGCAGGTGTAATGATGGTGTGCGGGGCGGAAGTCGCCGTAATGAGGATGTCCGTAAAGTCCAGCATACACTTTTTCTCCTGCAAGGGGATAGCCGTGCCGTTGTACGTTGCAGCCAAACGTGCGGCTTTCTCGAAGTTACGGTTTGAGAGGAAAACGGTAAGCGTCTGGTTGTCGGTCAGGAACTTCAGAATGTCTTCCGTTATCTTATTCACGCCGATGATGCTCACCGCTTTTTGCCGCAGGTCAGGCTGTTCCTTTTTCAGAATATCAACGGTTACCTGACTGTGCGACACGGCTCCCTGTGCTATCTTGGTTTCGGTACGCACCCGCTTGCCGGTGTGCATGGCGGTCTGAAACAGTTTATGCAAGGGGGCAGGCAGTTTGTATTTCGCGCAGGCGGAGAGATAGGCGTTTTTCAATTGCCCCTGTATGGCACGTTCACCGATCAGGGCAGATTCCAAACCGGAGGCTACGCGGAACAAATGCCGGATAATGTCCTCTGGTATTGTTCCCTCACCCCAATACAGCTCGATACGGTTGCAGGTTTGCAGGAAAACGTGCGGTTCTTCGTCCGCGATATACACTGTGCCGGAGAGGCTTTCCCGCTCCTCCAGCGTATGATTGGCATTGTTGATAACCTTGCATTGTATCATAGCATCACGGCTCAATCACGCCTTTTGTCAGCAATTCCTTTATCCGGTCTCTAACGCGGATGGACTGACGTACATTTTGCGCATTGGAGGAAACGGCTATGCTCAGATTGCCGTCTTTATAAATTGCGGGGGAAATAAAGTCGCAAAGTGAAGGATTGTCGCAAACGCTGGTCAATATCCGCCGCCTTTCACATTCGGTCTTGACGGCGGCGTTCAGTGCTTCGTTGTCCGTGCAGACGTACACCAGAAAAGCACTGTTCAAGTCGTCCGGCTCATACGCTTTCCGTTTCAATTCAAAGGGCAGGGAGTCAAAACCGGTGTGAAACTCCGGCGCAATGACGACAGCATTATCCGTAAAGCGATGCAAGACCGTTGCTTTGTGAAAGGCTGTCTTTCCGCCTCCGACAAGTACGATTTTCTTATCCGTGATATTGATTGATACCGGCAAAAACATTCCGCTACCTCCTGTGCAGTCCGCACTCTTTGTGTTCGGGATTTTCCCACCACCAGCGACCGGCGCGAATGTCTTCATCCGCTTGGACGGCACGTGTGCAGGGCTGACAGCCGATGCTTGGAAAGCCTTTCGTGTGAAGTTTATTATACGGAACCTGATTTGCCTTGATGTAATCCCACACATCCTGTTCCGACCATTGAACCAGCGGGTTGACTTTTATCAATTGATTGCCTTCGTCCCATTCCACCGCTTGAACGCCTGTGCGGGTGACGGATTGCTCCTGTCGCAGTCCGCAAATCCAAACGTCCAGCGAGGACAATGCCCGCAGAAGCGGCTCTATTTTCCGCACCTTGCAACATTCTTTCCGTTTATCCACACTTTCGTAGAAGCCGTTGATGCCGTTTTGCTTTACATACGCCTCAACGGGTTCGTGACGGGGGAAATACACATCCAGCCGCGTGTTGTATTTCAGGTTGGTGCGGTCAATCAGGGAATAGGTTTCGGGAAACAAGCGTCCCGTATCAATGGTAAAGATTTTCGCCCCGCTGTCCGTTTTCAAAATCATATCCGTCAGCACCTGATCTTCCAAGCCCAAGCTGGAAGCCAAGGCGATGCGCCCCCTGTATTCATTCAGGAAAAAGGCGAGCAATTCCTCCGGCGACTTGCCGGCGAAACGTGCGTTCAGTTTATCTATGTTTTCCATATCAATTCAAAAACTTTCTATACAAAATTATATGGGTCTATAATCTGCAAGCCGGGAATATTTCTGAAATCACTGTCACTTGTGACAAGGGTTAATTTATTAACGATGGCAGTAGCAGCAATGATAGCATCGGGAGTCTTTATTTTTCGGCTTCGCCTTATCTTTACACATTCTGTAACCACATCGGAAGAAAGTGCCAATACATTCACATCTTCAATAAATGCTTGAATAAATGCTTCTTTACTTTTGTCAGGATTACGCCAAGACAGAGCTTCTATTACTGAAATAACAGAAATGTTTGGTCTTTGATCAATGACATTTGCTGCAAAATTCATTGCCTTTTCAGGGAAAAGACCTGAAAAATAGTTTGATATCACGTTACTGTCAATCAAATACTCTCCCATTCGCCACGCATTTGCTTTATATGTTCATTCAAATTCTCGCCGTCTTCTTTAGAAAATACGCCTCTGTATTTATCGGAAAGCTTTGTTTTTACGGGAGCGACATTTTTTCTCAATACCTCTATCAGATGCAACTTTTCCAATTCATGCAAAAATCCCATGACTTTTGGATTGATTACATGTATGAGTATTGTATCACTGTCTTTTTCATCTAAATGTAATTGTATAGTTTCCATAACCTTTCTGTTTATCTATATTTCCATGACTTTAAGTAATTCAAAGTAACAACGATTTTATAATTCATCTAAAAACTCTTTCAATGTTGTTTCCGGTTGTTTCCCGTCAAGAATTCCCCGAACGTCTTTCAAGCCGCCTTCCATACGTTTATACATCCGGCTTTTCTTTGCCACAACCTTTTCTTTAGGCATTTCAAAAAAAGAAACAGCATCGGGTGCAGACTTAACAATACTTTTACCCAATTGCGTTCTCTCATCAACGTGAATTTGATAAGTTGCCATCGTAATTTATTTAGATGATTATATCCAACTTTACAGTTGAAAAAATAGCTATGCAGATGCCCCTTCGGGGCAAGAGATTTCAGCCCCACATGTAGCGTAGCGGAATGTGGGGTTAAAGATGAAGTCCGGTAAGTAAGTCCTGAAAGGACGACCGAATTATATCGCATTGTAAACCACCGTTTATAATTTGTATCGTTCTTTCAGAACTTTATTGATATACATTTGTCTTAAACCCCACATTCCGCTTTGCTCCATGTGGGGCTGAAATCTTTAGCCCCTTCGGGGCATCTGCATAACTATTTTTCAACTGTAAAGTTAGATATAGTCACCTTAGTTTATATTAAATCTGTTGCGTGGTCGTCCCGAAGGGACAAGAAATTTCAGCACCACATGCAGCGAAGCGGAGCGTTATCCGTAATTTATTTGTCATAGTATTTCCGGATATTTTTTATCAGTATTTCCGGATTTCTGCGACAATCCCAAACGTAAGCAATATAAACACGGTCGTTTTCATCATCCGTAAAATAGAAAATCTTGAATTTGCGCATTACGACAAGTGCACGGAAAGTTTGTGCAACGTTTTGCGAAAAAGGTTCCACCGGTGCTATTTTCGGCGAGCGTACCAGTATATCGACCGAGCGTATAATTATTCTTTCTATTTCATGGGCTTTCTTTGTTCCGGCAGTTTCGGCGTAAAATTCTTTGATTATGTTCAGGCTTTTATTGGCAAATGCTGTCCATACGATTACCATGCTTCGTGTTCTTTTATCATTTCTTCCTGTGACAAGGTTTGCCCGTTTTCGATTTGGAAAAGAGTTAAGTCAAGGATGGATTGCAGGTCTTCCTGTGACAATTGAAAAAAGGTGGCAGACTCTTCCGACAGTTGATTTTCTCTGATGTAAATTAACTTTTTTATCTCCTCCAAAGTAGATTTATATCTGACATTCAGAATATCCTGTATAGCGGATGTCCTGTCGGCATCCAATGCTAAAGTTCTCATAATCGGCTTCTTTTCTGTTTTTGTATTAAGCAGGCAAAGATAATTGTTGTTTCATGCTTGCAAAGGATTATTCTTCCAGCCTGTTCACAATCATCCCCGCGCCAACAGTTTCAAATGTAGCTTCATCAATAATGACCAGACTGCCCGTAGTGCGGTTTTGTTCATATAAATCATACTTCAACGGCTTGGAAGTCTTGATTTCGATATGCGCAATATCGTTCATCATGACCTTTTTGTCCTCCGTTTCATGTTCCAGCGTATTGATATTCACTTTGAAATACACATCCTTGATAATGCCGAACACTTCATCGCTCGTATGCCGGATGATGTATTTGGCTCCGATGCGCAGCGGACGGTGATTGAGCCAGCAGACAAGCAGCGAGATACTGGCATTCACCTGCGGCAATTCCCCTTTCTTGACAATCATGTCTCCCCGACTCACGTCCACCTCGTCGGTCAGGCGAATGGCAACCGACAGAGGTGCAAACGCCCTGTCCAACGTCTTGTCCGCCTCGTCAATGGCTTTAATCGTTGATTCCGAGCCGGACGGAAGCACAACGACCTCCTCCCCTACCCTGAAACTGCCCGAAGCAATGCGCCCCGCATAAGCACGATAGTCATGGAAACGGTCATTCTGCGGACGGATCACGTATTGCACGGGGAAACGCGCCGGACGGGTCTCTTCATTGTCGCGGACAGGAATATTCTCCAACAAATGCAACAGCGTTTCGCCCGTGTACCAGGGCGTTTTCAGGGAACGTGTCACCACATTGTCGCCGTCACGTGCCGAGATTGGCAGGTAGTACACCTTTTTCAGCTTCAGCTTTTCGGCAATCTGCTGATAGCTTGCTTTGATATTGTTGAATACCTCTTCCGAGAAATCCACCAGATCCATCTTGTTGACAGCCACAAAGACGTGCGGCAGTTTCAGAAGCGAGGCAATGTAGGAATGCCGCTTGGTCTGCTCGATAATGCCGTGCCGCGCATCCACCAGAATAATCGCCGCATCGGCAGTAGAAGCTCCGGTAACCAT
>LBCX01000501.1 GCA_001657575.1 Bacteroidales bacterium Barb4 | reverse complement strand
TAAAAACGTCCTTACTTCATCTATGGGTGTGAGGACAAACCCCCTTACCGTTACCATTACAACGGCATCTGACAAGTTGGAATCCCCGTTTGTCGAGATGCTGAACAGCTGCAAGGCTGTCCTGCGCGGAGAAATCAATAATGATTCCGTATTTTCCCACATATTTGAGCCGGACGTGGACGATGAAGAGGGTGACCCGCATACATGGCGAAAAGTGCACCCGCATATCGGAATAACCGTTCAGCCCGATTTTTACGAACGGGAATGGGAAAAGGCAAAGATGACCTCTGCCGACATGGTGGATTTTCGCAACAAGTGCCTGAATATTTTTGCGGTAGATGCCGGCAGGTCATGGTTCACGTCCAAGCAAATCGAAGCCCTTGCAAAAGATATTGACCTTTCCCGTCTTAACAGACCGGAGGCTATGGTGAGTGTGGATTTAAGCGTAAAAGATGACTTTTCGTGTGTTTCATACGGAATTTACGACAGAGTAACGGCGAGCTTTCACATCCACACCGACTACTACATGCCCGAAGAGTCGCTATTTTACCATCCGAACAAAGAGCTTTACCAAAAGTGGGCGGACAAAGGCTTTTTGAAGCTGTGCAAGGGCGACATAATTGATTACAAGCAGATTGCCAACGATATTTTAGAACGAGCCAAAACACTGACGATTTTGAAAATCGGCTATGACCCGTTCAAATCCATTGAATTTACGAACATGTTGGCAGCTCTGGGTGGTGGGGAATATTTGCAGCCGGTAAAGCAAGTCTATTCAACCTTTACGTCCCCCTGTGAGATTTTGGAAGTGAGCGTTTCGCGAAAGCAAATATCGTTTGCTACAAATCCCATTACCTTTTGGTGTTTTGGCAATGCAATTATAGACGTCGACCGCATGGGCAACAGAAAACCTTGTAAAAGAAGTAGCAGCGAAAAAATAGACGGTGTTATTACGACGCTAATGGATTTGTGGCTGTTCTCAACGTATAGCCGTTAAAAATTACCCTCAAATTTCATGTTCCGCCCGTACATATAAACGGGCGTACATGAATTTGAAATTTTGGGATAAAAAACAGCGGGGAGAGCTGAAAGAAAGCACTCCCGTAAACAATCGCAGCTTTGATAATGCAGCTGGCGACACGCATCCTCCCATAGAAGATTTTTTTAAGAAGCCGCGCAAAATAGTGC
>LBCX01000500.1 GCA_001657575.1 Bacteroidales bacterium Barb4 | reverse complement strand
TGAGTGTCAGGTATCAACTGGATTTGTTCGAGTCTTCACGGATAAAATTGGAAGTTCCCATGCGTTGTAACCGGCACGGACATGTAAAACAGGATTTCCTTTTTCGTAAAACCGGAAAGCGAATGGAAACCTTGTTCTCGCAACTCTGTGACCAATTCATGATTCGCAGAAACCATGCCAAATCTTTTGACGGGTTCAAAAACAGAATACTCTCAAAAATAATGGCACTGACGGTGATTCAATTGATTAACAACTAAATGACAAGAATATTAACAACTTAAAAATCTGTATTGCCTAAATGCACTACGGGTTATTTTATGTACTACGTACATAAAACAAGTTTGCGCTGAACAAATGCGTTGAGTTTTTCAAAACGGCTGTTTTTCAAATAGTTACTTTTTTGGCATGTGGACTTTTTCTCAGGATTTTGTGGTCTTTCAGGTTTGTCAAATTTCTCTGCGAATTATACCCTGTTTCCGGAGAATTTACCTTGATTTTGGGTATGATTTGCCACTCGGATTTTTACTCGCGCACGATCTATAATATGAACTAATCGTTCATGAGAAGATCTTTTTGATTTTAAGAAAGATCTCTTCATTTGCAATTAGCAAATGAAGACCTTTCGCACGCGAGGAAAAAGCCGCTGAAATCGCAAAAAATGCATGGCGGACGCGAAAGTTCGGCAAAAGACAATTTTCAAACCTGAATCGGACTTTTTCAAAAAGGCATCGGCAAGCACCGAACCGAACAAACCGACAAGAACATCGACAAATGGCAAAAAGGTCTTTTCCTACTGTTTTGGCAGGTCGGGATATTGAGCTATTTTTGCCAAGTATTAAAAAAAGGGATATGGCAAAAGCAAAAACCATCAGCTACCAGGGCAAACGCATCTTAATTTGTTAGGATTTTCAGTAAATAATCATTATTCCACCCTGCATCCAGTCTTTTTCCTTTCACACTCCTCTTTTTCGATTGCTCATGTTTGACGGGATTAAGGGCAATTCGATTCGGTAGGGAAAAATTTTGTGCTGCATATCCCTCTCTTTTCCGGCTCTCATCCTCATTGAATGAAACATCTAATCGCCAGTGCAGATTATTTTCAATACCCCAGTGCGAGCGAACACCTTTGCCAGTCACCTCGGCATCTGCTTTGGAGGAGGTAATATAAAGGCGCACCTCTTTTTCTTC
>LBCX01000175.1 GCA_001657575.1 Bacteroidales bacterium Barb4 | reverse complement strand
CGTTATCCCCTCTCAAATCAATGCCGACGGACAGACTTTTACCGTAAAGGAACTCGGACAAGCCCTTTTCAAAAACGGTACCTTCACATCCGTAACCATCCCCAACAGTATAACAACCATCGGGAAAGGAGCCTTCGCATCCTGTACTTCCCTGACCGGCATAACTCTGCCCTCTTCTCTGACCGCCATTGCCGACAGTGCCTTCTTTGGTTGCCAGAGACTCTCGTCCATTTACCTCCTGTGGCCCAAGCCCGATCACGGTACAGTCGCCGCCGCTGCCTTCGGCAACATATCGCCTTCTTGCAAAGTCTATCTCCTTAATGAATATAGAGCCAACTTTGCCGACTTCTGGCAAGGCATACCGGTAGCAGGAAACAGTTTCACCTTCAAAACCGATGAATATTCCGTCATCTTAAACATTGAAGAGAAAACAGCCGTCCTCATCGAAAGAATCGGCAATCTGGACGCCGAAACAGTCGTTATCCCCTCTCAAATCAATGTCGAAGGACAGACTTTTACCGTAAAGGAACTCGGACAAGCCCTTTTCAAAAACGGCACCTTCATATCCGTAACCATCCCCAACAGTATAACAACCATCGGGAAAGAAGCCTTCGCATTCTGTATTTCCCTGACCGGCATAACCCTGCCCGGCGGCTTGATAGAGATTGACGACGAAGCCTTTACCCACTGCTCCGCTCTGACCGCCGTAGATTTCTCCGGCGGCAGTCCGGCAAGCATAAGAAGGATCGGAAAACAAGCCTTCGTCTCCTGTATTTCTCTGACCGGCATAACCCTGCCTGACAACTTGACGGAGATTGATGATGAAGCCTTTCTCCGCTGCTCCTCTCTGACCGGCATAATCCTCCCCAAAAGATTGATAAAGCTTGACGCCGGTGTCTTTGGATACTGCACCTCTCTGGCCGCCGTAACCTTCTCCGGCAACAGTTTGGAAAGGATCGAAAGGCATGTCTTTCAATCTTGTACTTCCTTGACCGGCATAACTCTCCCCGACAGCCTGCAAGAAATTGGCGACGAAGCCTTTTTAAGTTGTACCTCTCTGACTACCGTAACTTTCTTTGGTAACAGTTCGGCAAACTTGGAAAAAGTCGGAATGCGTGCCTTTGTCGGCTGTACTTCCCTGACCGGCATAATCCTCCCCGGCAGCCTGAAAAAGATTGACTACGAAGCCTTTTATGGATGCTACTCTTTAACAGCCCTATCCTCCTCAGGCTACAATTCCGTCAACTTTCCGGCAGGCATAGAAGAAATCGGGATACGAGCTTTCGCATCCTGCAAAGCCCTGTCCGATATAACCCTGCCCGGCAGCTTGATAGAGATTGGCGACGAAGCCTTTCTCCGCTGTTCCTCTTTGCGTTCCGTAATCTTCTCCGAAGGCTCGGCAGGAATAGAACGAATTGGAGAACGAGCTTTCGCCTTCTGCATCTCTCTGACCAATCTAACCTTCCCCGACGGTCTCAAAAAGATTGAAGACGAAGCCTTTCTCTCCTGCACTTCCTTAATCGATGTTACCTTCTCCCAAAACACCACGGCAAGCATAGTCGGAAAAAGAGCTTTCGCCTCCTGCACATCCCTGACTTCCGTAGCCCTCTCCTGCAACCTCAATGAGATTAGTGACGAAACCTTTATCTCCTGTTCCTCTCTGACTGCCGTAACTTTCTCCGGCTACACTCCGGTAAGAATCGGAAGAATCGGAAAAAGAGCCTTTGCCTTCTGTTCCTCTCTGACCGACATAGCCTTACCCGACAATCTCTATGAAATTGGCAGCGAAGCCTTTATCAAGTGTACCTCTCTTCCCGTCATCTCTCTCCCCAACAACCTTGCTGCCCTCGAAAAAGGTGCCTTCTCCTACTGCTCCTCAGCCTCGGGTCTATTCATACCCCGCTCTCTCACCGCCATCACCGACAGTGCCTTCTTCGGCTGTCAAAACCTTTCATCCATTATCCTCCAATGGCCCAAGCCCAATCACGGCACAGTCGCTGCCACGGCATTCGGCGACGTACCTTTCTTATCTTGCGGAATCTACCTTCCTGAAAAAAAGACAGCCGACTTTGGCGACTTCTGGAAAAACATGCAGATCGTAAAGGACAACAACTTTGCGACCGCCGACTATCTTTGCCGCTTAGACGTTGATGCAAAGACGGTCGCCCTCATCCGCAGAACCGGCAATCTGAATGCCAACACGGTCAGCATCCCTTCTCGCGTCGAGTTCGCAGGACTGAATTTTGCCGTAGCGGAAATCGGACAAGCCCTTTTCAAAAATGGTACCCTCACATCCGTAACTATTCCCGGCAGTGTAACAACCATAGGAAAAGAAGCCTTCGCCTATTGCTCCTCTATTACTTCCATAACTCTCCCCGATGCCCTGACGCACCTGGACACAATGGTCTTCTATAATGCGGGACTGACCTCCATCAACATCTCTGCCCGTCTGACAAACATAGGTTATCTGGCTTTTGGCGGTTGCTCCAACTTATCAACGATCCGACTCAACTGGTCTGCCCCTGCACACGGTTCTGTAGCCGATTCTGCCTTTCAAGGCGTATCACCCTCTGCCAAAATACGCATCCTTGCGGAAAACACGTTTGCCTTTGACTATTTCTGGCATAACATGCCGGTCTTAGACACCAATGACGGCGATGAACTGGCTCTCGTCAACGGATTCTATTATACCCTCCATACGGCAGACAACACAGCCTCACTCTATAGAGACGCTTATGCAAACAGCCGTGACACAATCACAATTCCCTCGAAAATCACTTTCGACTGGCAACGGTATGACGTAACGAAAATCCGCCATCGCGTTTTCAAGAGAAGTCCGGCTACCGTCGCAAACATCCCCTCAAGCATCATAAGCATTGGAGATTCCGCCTTCGCAAACAATAAGCTGGAAAAGCTCTACCTTGAATGGACTGACCCTAAAAGCGTACACTTCGGAACCGCCGCTTTCACATCCTCTGTCCCTGTGGCAATCCCTCGCAACGCATACGTTCCGTATGACCCGCTGAAAAACTATCAGAACCATTCCGGATACGGCAATGCCGACAACAACACATGGCTGGGCTTTACCCTCAATTACCGCACCGCTGAAGTCTCTTTTTCCCTCAACGTCCCCTTTTCCGGAAGCATAAATACCAACGAGCGCAGCATTACGGACTCCGCAACAACAATAGCACTCGGATATGGCAGAACAATCCTGACAGCCGTACTTGCCGATTCCCGCTATCATTTCGTAAACTGGGTGATAAACGGCACCGAGGCAATCACCGAAAACCCGTTCTCCCTTGATGTGCAAGGTCCCGTATCCGTTATCGCTTATTTTGCCGAGACCGATTATTTCCTTGTAAATGCCCTCGTAAATGACCCGCTCTTTGGCAGCGTTGCAGTCAAAAACATGGACAATACGGACAACCTCAGCCGGACATTCCGCAGGAACACGGCGGCATTTTTGATAGCAACCCCACAGGAAGGCTTCCATTTTGTACAATGGACAGACGCAGCCGGCCGCATCGTATCGCAGTCAAACATTTATATACTTGACCTAAAAAACACGGAAACAAGGGAAGCTACACTCCGCGCCGTCTTTGCATCGGATAAGCTCAAACTTACCGTCATGCCTTCCGACCCGGCATACGGCACAGTGAAAGTCACTGCCGCCCCTCATCTCTACAACAAACCGGACACACTGACCGCCACCCCCAAAGACAACTGTCGTTTTGTCAAATGGACAAACGAAAACGGCGATACCCTCTCCCTTGCCGACACGCTCATCATTACGCTGACAAGGGATACTCTCCTGATAGCTCATTTTGAAAAGAACAGCGATACCTATACCTTGAAATTGTCCGCCGGTCAAAACGGTACATTAGCACCGGGCACGGACACTGTCGCCGTCCATATCCGCAACATGCAAGTAACGGCGCAGGCAGTCCCCAACTTTGGCTACCGCTTCATACACTGGACGAATGCAAACGGCGACATCATTTCTACCGACAACCCCTACACTTTCCCCCTCCTCAAAGACACGGAGCTGAAAGCTCTCTTTTTCTTGAACAAATACAGCATAACCGCAACCGCAACTGAAGGGGGGCGTGTAACCGCAGGACAGGGAGAATATGAATACGGATTAGAGGTAGTATTAAAAGCCGTTGCCGACTCGAACTATTACTTTGCAGGATGGACAGTCTTTGGCGATGCGCTTGTTTCTACCGATACGACATACACCTTCACCCTCTCATACGCATCTTTTGCCGCCTATACCGCCACCTTCAAAAGGACAGGCACCGCTAACGATCTCTTGCCGACAGCTGGACAGGCGCAAGCCTTTTACACGGACGGCACACTGCACCTCGTCCGCCTGCAAGGCTCTATGGTTGCCGTTACGACGATAGACGGGCAACGGGTGTTGCAATTCAAGGCAGGCAGTGACGAATATCCCGTGACCTTACCCGCCGGCGTCTATATACTGAATGCCGCGAGCGGGAAAGGGAGGCTTGTCACTAAGTTTGTTGTGCGGTAGAAAGATGGTACCGTCGTCCCTTGGGGACTTGCGTAATCACAAATGAAAAAGAAACTGATTGTTTTGACCGGTGCCGGAATGAGTGCGGAAAGCGGCATCGCTACTTTCCGCGATGCCGATGGAATGTGGAACAACTACCGCGTGGAAGATGTGGCTACCCCCCAAGCCTTTGCCCGTAATCCGGAAATGGTGCTCGACTTCTACAACATGCGCCGTCGGGAACTGCTGAATGCCAGACCCAACGCTGGGCATACAGGCTTGGCGGCATTGGAAAAGGACTTCGACGTCTGCATCATCACCCAGAACGTGGACAACCTGCACGAACGCGCCGGAAGCACCAGCGTACTGCATCTGCACGGCGAACTGATGAAGTCCTGCCCCGTCAACAACGTGAACAGGACGTATGACATTTCGCCCGACAACCCCGACATCCGCGTAGGCGACACCGACCCCGGCGGGCATCAGCTCCGCCCGTTCATCGTCTGGTTCGGCGAGGCCGTCCCCATGATTGAGCAGGCAATCCGGCTGGTGAAGCAGGCGGACATTGCAGTGATTATCGGCACATCTCTCAACGTATATCCGGCGGCGGGACTGTTGAACCATGTGCGCCACAGCCTGCCCGTTTACCTCATCGACCCGAAGGACGTCCCGACCGACAGGCAGGGCATCCGCCACATCAAAACAGGTGCCTCCGACGGTGTAAAGCAACTGACAGCCTTGCTGCTGCAATCTTAATTTCATACCTTTGCCCTCGCGTTCAATAATCATTAAACAGCTACCATTATGGAAACAATAGTCGTCAGTCGCAGGAAGTTTACAGGCAATTTTGATACATACTTCAAGAAAATAGAAGAAGGTGCGCAGCTCATACTCAAATGGGGAAACAAGCAAACAATCATTCCCCCTGCCGAAGCAATAAAGGATGATACCGCCTATACCAAAGAGGAATGGGATGCAAAAATTGCAGCATCTATAGCGCAAGTAGAGGCAGGGGACTATATAGTACTGACTAAGGAGAAGCGAAAGGAATTGCTGGGATTATGATTTACGAAGTTATTATTACCTCAATAGCCCAAAAGGATATAGCTAAACTTCATAAGTCGGGGGACAAGATGGCAATGAAAAGACTTGACCACATATTGGACGACTTGGAAGAACACCCTGAAACAGGTATCGGCAATCCCAACCGCAAGAAATACGACTACGCTGGTTGCTGGTCACGGAAAATAACCGAAAAGCACCGGTTACTTTACAAGATAAATGATGAAATAGCAATTGTAGAAGTAATTTCTGCCTATGGTCATTACGATGATAAATAAAAGCCTTTGCCCTCGCATTCAACAATCATTAAACAGCTACCATTATGGAAACAATAGTCGTCAGTCGCAGGAAGTTCACAGGCAATCTTGATACCTACTTCAAAAAGATTGAAGACGGGGCACAACTTATACTAAAATGGGGGGATAAGCAAACAATCATCCCCCCTGCCGAAGCAATAAAGGATGATACCGCCTATACCAAAGAGGAGTTTGAAGCCATGCTGGCAGAGTCTATGGCACAAGCAAAAGCAGGCAAGTGCAAGGTATTGACCGAAGAAAGGTGGAAGGAGCTATCAGGATTATGATTTACGATATCATTACCACTTCAATAGCAGACATGCACATTGAGAAGCTCCGTAAGTCGGGGGATAAGTTAGCTCTAAAAAGGCTTGATCGCATAAGGGGTGAATTAAAAGAACATCCCGAAACAGGCTTTGGCAGCCCCAGTCGCAAGAAACATAATCTTTCCGGTTGTTGGTCACGGGA
>LBCX01000174.1 GCA_001657575.1 Bacteroidales bacterium Barb4 | reverse complement strand
CCCGAAAAACGTCAACATTAAACCCGAAAAACGTCAACATATAAGCTTTGAAAGGCTTGCTACAAGCGGCTTGTAGTCCGCCTAAAATCTTTAAAATTATTAAAATAATAAAAAGAAAAAAACTCTCTCTTTTTTTTCTTTATTCTCAAAAAAATTTTTAATGGTCGAATTGGTGCAGAAAGGTCGAAAAATGCAAAATGTCAATTATTAATTTAATCTAAATTATATATTTAATTATATTGATTGACAGCCATTCGATCCAGTAAAATCACCTCATCATAAAGTTCAGCCGTAAATGAGCAAGCACAGATAAAGCTATCTTTTTGGCTATCGCCAAAAATCTAGTTTATCTAGCTTGCAAAGGGGCAAAGCCCCCTTGACCCCCAACCGCCACCCAAAAAAAATCCCACCTGTATGGCATTGGATTTTTTAGTGTGACGGCAAAAGCCAAAAGAATAATAAGAATGAAACGCACCAAAAAAATTATGCTTAGATTGTCCGAGTCGGAATATCAAAAAATTAGCGAGAACTGCCCAATGCCAGTTGCTAGATTTATACGAGAAACTGCACTAGGCAATTTAATCGTAAGAAGAATTACACCGCCAAAAGTAGATCCGAAATTGATTAGGCAAATTGCATTTATAGGTAACAATCTAAATCAGATCACCAAGCTAGCGCACCAAAAAAATAATAATAACGAGTTAAACAATTTAGCCTTATTGTCAGAGTTAGCATTGATTCGCCAAAGCCTTGACCAACTCAAAAACGAGTACACATATAAGGGGCAAGACAATGATTGTTAAATTCTTCAAACGTGGCGGAGTGACTGACAACAAATTCTCAACTGGTGGCGAATCAGCAAAAAATTATTTGTTGAATGAAAGGGTAGAACAAGGCACAGCTCAACTTCTCAAAGGCGATCCCGAAGAAACCACAGAGATCATAAACGGTTTAGGATTTTCAAAAATATTTACTAGCGGTTGCCTTTCATTTGATAGTGAAGAAAGCAAAAAGATTGATGACGAATTAAAGCAAAAGTTAATGAATGATTTTGAGCGTAGTTTGTTTGGTGACTTTGACCGTAGTCGCATAAGCGGTTATTGGGTTGAGCATACTGACAAAAAAAATGAAAAAACAGGCGAACCAAGATTAGAGCTTAACTTTGTCTTTGCGAATGTTGATCTAGAAACAGGTAAAAATTTACCAGTTTACTATCACAAAAACGATCTAGGGCGAATCAATGATTTTAAAGATTTAACAAATCTAGTTTATGACTTGTCAGACCCAAATGCACCCGAGCGAAAGCAAACCAGCGTTACAAATATTAATCAATCACAAAATCAAAAAGACCTAAAACAGGCGATTGATAACCACTTAATGACATTGGCAAGTCAAGGACAATTACCCAACCATGACAGCGTAAAGCAAGCCATAACAGATCTAGGCTTGACCATTACCGCAACCAAAAACAAATCCATATCAATCAAAAATCCCGACCCAGAAAAAACAAGACCGATCCGCTTAACAGGGGCATTTTATGAGCAACAATATTCAGCACTTAATTACATCAATAGAGCAGAAGACAGCCCAAGCCCAGCAGATCGCAACGCAAGAATTGACGAGATATCAGCAAGACTTGAAAGTCGTATCGCAAAAAGAACTAACGATCTTTACAGCAAATTGCGACCAAGAACGAGCAAAAATTCAGAGCCAGCTAGAGCAAAATTTGAGCCAGTGCAATTCAGCCCAAGACAAGATACAGGAACAGATCCAAGCGATTATCAACCTACCGACAATAACCCTTTATATACTGATTTGGGCGTTATTAAGCATAATTCTTTCGATTCTGATCATAGCATGGTCCATGCAAAAACTGCTAATAATTCTTTTAGTTATGGTGGTCATAGCCGTTTCATTGACCATATTTTACATGGCTTACAGTCGCCAACAACTCAACAAAGAAATGGAATAAATAACAATGAACAACGAAATAATGCAGACAGTCAAACAAACGTTAGATCGCATGGAGCAAAGGCAAGAGCAAGTTTTAGAGAGTTTACAGACGCAATTATCAAATACATTGATGACTTTGAATTTGGAACAAAAGCGAGTATTAGATTATTTGACACGGCAGTCGCAAGCGAGAGATCAAGCGATCAGCAACTACGAAACGGAATTGAACAGACTAAGGCAGTCGCTAGGTCTAGCACACAGGGAAACAATAATAAAAGAATAAAAGCAGACACACAGCCCGAACAAGCACCCAGCCCGATTGACCACCCAGCCCCGCCACCCGCTAAAGCGGGTAGCGAAAAGGATAATAAGGAAGTAGAACTGATGGAGTTTTACGGCTTAATGCCTACCCATGACGACACCCCAGCCCCAGCGCCCTATTCCAGCCCTAAGCTACAGGATTACGGCTTAATACCGCCGCCAAACGCCGATCAAATCATTATTGAACATGGAGAGAAAAATGCAACTGGAAAAAGAAAAAATAATAAGCGATTTACACGTTATTAATCCTTACTCTCTGGGAGTTAAGAGTTTTGAAGATTTAACACCTGGAGAGGTCTATGATCATCTAACGAACTTGTCAAAAATTAATGTAAATTTACAGGCTGTCGTTGTGCTTAGAACTCTAAACATTTTTTTAATTAATCGACTTAATACAAAAAACATTTTTGCCCAAACAAAAGGTATAAAAGTCTATTATGAATATCAGTCAAAAGATTCATTCGATATCGAATTTTATAAGCCTTTGACAAGAAAACGCCAGCCGAATCCGTGACCCCAAAACCAGCCCAGCCCTTAATTGACTTCCTCCCCTCCCTAAAGCGAGGGGATTCCTTCTGCAAGACGGTGAAGCCCCACCGCAAACCTTAAATAGTGGCAACCGCCCGTACGACACACCGTACATTTAAGGTTCTTATTTTAAACTAATCCTACCATTAGGATTGTCAATAGACACGGATTAGCTTAAGTGTGTGTTTGGAGTGCCTGACCAGTTAAGTTACTGCGTACTCGCAATTTAGTCTTAACTTAACTGTTGAGTGCAAGACATTAAATATAGTGATATGAGTATAGCAAATCTTATAGAGTTAAGCAATTGCCTTATATCCACCACCTGAAGTCGGTGGTTTTACGGCAAGGTCAGATAAAACTAATCACAAGGCGTGAGCCTTGCTCCTATTAGCCTTTCTTGCCCCTATCGGGGCAAGCCTTACGCCCCGATAGGGGCGTTATCTTTCGATGATAAGAATTTATCAAACATGGCTTGTAAGCTGTCTAATTGAGCTTGTAACGCTTGGTTGGTTGCCACCAGTCCAGCATTTGCCTGTTTTAATGATGATATTTCATCAGATTGGGCTTTAGTTAAGTGTTTATAGTTTTCATTACTATGCGTAAGCTCGTCTAGTTGAGCGTTTAACTGCTCTTGCTCCGCTTCAACCTGTGCCAATGCTTCAGCCATTTCTGCCACTTTCGCATCTGCTTGTTGTTGAGCAACTGCAAGGGCTTCACGCTCTAATTTCAAGCGTTCATCTGCTAAATCAAGCGCGTTTTGCCACAATTCGCCCATAAGCAGATCGGCTTTGTCTTTGATTTGTGGTGCTATATCTACCTGTTTGAGCTTCTCATTATCTTTTTGAGCTTCTTTCCAAGTCTTTAGGGCTTCGCCTATCGTTGTAAAGCTACCCCCACCCAATGCCGATCTAACATTTGCCAAAGTGGGATTTATGCCTTTTTCGGTGAGTTCTTGGGCGGTTTGGTGGATTCGTTCTGTAGTCAACGCCATTTTTTTTACCTATGTTTGTAGTTTGTTGTATGTAGTATAATACATAATACAACATACTACAATACTACAAACAAAAAAAAGTGTAGTTCTTTGTAACTACACTTAATTTTTACGTCGGCAAATTATCAGTAAATCGAGTGTATATGCCTTCAAATCTAAGTGGAATAGTACCAATAGCCCCTTGTCGCTGTTTTAGCACTTCCAATTCTACTATGTCAGATGGTGGCATATCGTCAGGCTGTGGCGGACGATAAATAGCCCAAATATGATCCGCAATCCTTTCTATACCCGCACTTTCAGCAATATGCGACATTTGCGGTCGTCCGATTGCGTCACGATTAAGCTGGGCTAAGGCGATAACAGGGCAGTTATATTCTTTGCTAAAATCTTTGAGTGTTGTTGCTATATCAGCAATCACCGTGGATCGCTCACTAGCATTTGTCGCTGATATACCGCCCACAATTTGGAGGTAATCAACCAAAACAACTTCAATTTTGCCATGTTTTTTTCTAATCTTGTTTAATTCTGTCCTCATTTGTGCAGTCGTTAATTTTCGATCATCAATGTAAAGGTTACAGTTATCCTTGTATTTTTCTTCGAGTTTGACTAAGTTATTAAAATCATCTTCTTTGAAACCTTGACCGCTAGTCACTTTGGGCAAAATAATATTTGCTTTGCTAGACATAAAACGCTGCAATACTTGAGTTTTAGCCATTTCCATTGAAAAGAAAACCGCTACGCCTTGCGTATTATCAACGACATTTTGCAGTATTACTTGTCCCAGCGCAGTCTTGCCTTGAGCGGGTCGCCCAGCTATAACAACCAGCTCACCAGCCTGAATATTAACTTTGTTGTCAATTTCGGTAAAGCCAGTTTTAAGAAATGGTTTTGTTTCGTTAACTGCATTTAGCACGACACTTTCAGCGAAATCTGTTATCAATTCGCCAACTGTTTCAGCCCCTTTCATTGTGGTTTTTTCGGTCGCTAATCTAGTCAAACTATCAATAACATTATTGATATTATCAAGATAATTTGAGTCTTTATTATGCAATAACTCTCTTGATTCTAGTAATAGCTGGTCAGCTTGTCTAAGTGCAGACGAATCACGAACACGTTTAGCATAAGAAACCAAATTAAATTTAGTCGCTGGACTTGTCGCAAGAATTTCTCTTAAATAGCCGTTATATTCTTCTGTATTAACGTTTAGAGCTTTAAGCTGGTCTAGCACCATCACAACGTCATAAGGCTCACCAGCGCGAGCTAAAGAGCAAATAGCGCCATAAATATTTTGATGTTTGACTGCAACAAAATCACTCTCTTTTAGAATATTAGTAACATCAAGCAAACTATCTTCAATGGTCATTAAACTAGCTAATACAGCTCTTTCTAAATCTATATTATAAAAATCTTCACTTATGTTCATTTTATTACCCCTGTTTATTCAAAAAATCAGTTAACATTTTGCTTTTTAAATCTTCTTCTACTGCATCCAACTCGGGCATTTTGACCGCTTGAACAGGTGGAGCTGGTGGTTGGTCAGCAACACCCCATTTTTCCGAAATCGCTTTATTTCTTATATTTGCCTTGTGATTTGGATCTGTGATGTTATTTTTTTGAATGTGGCTATCAGCTCTAGCAGTTATCGCTTTTTGCTCTAAGTCAGTCAAACCGCTGAAAGCGTCTATTGTCTGCTGATCTCTTTCTGTTTTAGGCTTTGATTGTTTGTCTTTGAATTTAAAGCAAAAAGCGACAATCTTACGCCCTTCTTTGATTTGGTCATATTTAACTTTGATGTCGCTATGTTCGTTAATCTGTTCTACAGCGATATCCAAGACACGCTTTTTAAAATCAGCAATCAATGGATATTGGTCTTCATCAATTCCCAATTTTTCTCGTAAAGCATAAACTTTTAGTTGCGGTGTCTTATTTCCTGCATTACGCCATTGAACAAGTATCTCGTATAGTCGCTTCGCATACATACTGCTAAAACCCACGGTATTTTGCAGAAAATAAGGTGTAAAGCAATTTTGCAACATTCCCACCATGTCCATGACCGTAGGCGTAAGAACAATAGTGACATAGCCAGCTTGCTTGTTATAACGAATCTCACTAACCCATCTACTTTCCACTATCTCAACTGCATAAGGGCTAAAATCTACTTCTTTTTCATAACTAAAGTAACGCTGAAAAAGGTGTTTGGACGCACTGTGTAATGCGTCATAGGCAGTATTCATATCAACATCAAACTTACGGCTATAGTCTTGTGCAGTTACTTTATAATCACCAAGCAACCAATTCCCAGTCGCGCCTATCTTGCCGTCATTCATTTGAGCGAAAACAAGATTAAGCAAATTAAATTCAACTTGGGTCAGTTTATAGGAAGCTTCTACCAATTTATTACTTTTAACTATCAGATCTAAATCTTTTTCGCTCATATGCTAACTCACTTATTATTTTATAAGTTTATTATATGGTCTTATTTTAATAAAGTCAATATATTGACTTGATTTTTTATGTCATAATATTCCCGAAAAACGTCAACATTAAACCCGAAAAACGTCAACATTAAACCCGAAAAACGTCAACAT
>LBCX01000499.1 GCA_001657575.1 Bacteroidales bacterium Barb4 | reverse complement strand
TGGATCCCCGGGTCAAGCCCGAGGATGGGCATAATGGACATTAAGTGTGTCTAATTTGTGTGATTTTTATAGTACACAAACCACTCCAAAAACTTAAAACAATGCTCTTCAGTCATCCCATTATGATCAAAATTCACCGCTCTGTCAACTTGTTTATGAAATCCCTCTAGAGGTGATGTTGTCCTTGCAATTTTTTGATCATACAAGCAGTGAAACATATTTGGCAATGCGTTTTGAATCAAGGTTACTGCTCGTACCATATCACGATATATTCCATATTCTTTATGTTCACGATATTCTAAAATTGAACTTTTATGAGCCTTTTTGATGTCTTCAAATCCAGCCCGAAACTTTTCTTCATCGTCAGATTTCATGTAAGTAAGACCGTTCAAAAAGAGCGACAATGTTTTACCGAGTGCATAACGTGGTGGTCTTCTGCACCATGCTCTCACTTGCATATCAATGTGAAATAAGCAGCGTTGAGTTTTGATATTTGGCCACACTTCTGCGAAGAATTGTGGTGCTCCAGTCCTACCGTCAAGAGTGACTGCAATAGGCTCTAACCCTTGTCTTTTCAGCAATTTAAGCCATGGAAGAATAGACCTTCTATTTTCTCCACTACCTATCCTCGTGGCAATTGGCTTACGAGTTTTAGCATCCATGATGTTTAACATGGTGTATTTTCTGCCGAATATGTACTTACCATCAAACATAATATATTTCACATTTTTGTAATCACTTTCATGCACCGGAATGTCTTGCGAAAGCCGCTCTAATATTATTCTACGAACTTGCTTATGCGAATAATTATAATCACTAGCTATACGCGACATACTATCACCCTGTATCCATTTGATAAACATTTCCTCGTGATTACGTTTAGGAATGGTAGTAGATTTTACCACACTCCATGACTTCTTACACACAAGACACCGCCATCTTTTTGCTCCAGATTTCGTTGTTCCATTTCTTTTTACTTTACTGCTTTTGCAGAATTTACATCTATTATTACTCATAAAACTAGTATATAAGATTCTGCTAGTATTTTGAATTCTAATGGACATTAAGTGTGTCTAATTTGTGTGATTTTGAGCACCCCCGTCAAAATCACAATTCAAATGCCTTGAAACACTATATAGAATATAGGCTAAGTGGCAATTCGTCAGACACACCCAATGTCCATTATGCCCGCAATGAC
>LBCX01000173.1 GCA_001657575.1 Bacteroidales bacterium Barb4 | reverse complement strand
CGGTTCCTGCGGCAACGCAAAAGAAAACGGGCAGGCCTCCCCTGTACGTGATCAGCGGTAATGCCACGAAATTAAACTGGGCGGGTACGGGAAAGCAATCATGTTCATATCCGAGACACCGGTCACACGACGGCTTTACCTGTAGAAAAGCAGTATGGCAAGGACAAACATTTTAAGGCCTGCACAAAAGCGATTGCCGGCGTAAAGGTGCAGGAGGTCATGAGGGAAACGGGTTGTCTGCTGCCGCCCCGGCAACGGTCAATTGCCCGTTTTATGAATCCGTCGCATGCGCCTGAATGGAGCAGGAACATGCAGCGGATTTTTGCTACTTTGAACACAAATGAGCGGCAGACCCTTGATTTTGTCAATACACACGGTAAAACAACCGGTGAATCAAGCGGTGTATTCGGCTTTGTAAACGGTGTATTGAAGCGGGTAAAGCGGATATTTGGAACGGGAGCGGAATAAACTTGCGAGTGAGAAGAGTGTATGGAATGCTTCAAGCGACATAACAGAATCTCTTTTGGACTGCTGCAGGTTTAAGCGGCCGGAGAATCCGCTGTACGGGGTGACTGCCTATGCATTGATTTTGCCTTTACTCGCGCGGACAGGCGACAGGGACCGGCCTTCCGAGGTTGAGTTCAGGCGTTGTCCCGAGGGTGTTTTTATGAAGGATTTGGAGAGTTGGACGAAAGGCAATCTTACTGATAATCTTGTGGTTAAGAGGATGAATACACTTGCCGGATGAAATAAGGGATTTTGAAATTTTGGACACCCTACCCTTTGGGGCATCTGCGTAATATTAGTTAATAAATGGCTTTTGAGTGGGAGGCATTGACAAAGAGTATATCGCCCATCCCCTGAAAGCCGGTGAAGAATGGCTTGGCATCGTGTTTGAGAACTTCGCTGCGGAAGCCAATGATGGTCAGTCCCGCCTGTGCGGAACGGAGGCGGATGACTTCGGTGATGGTCTGGTCTTCGGCAAGGAGGATAATCTCGATGTTGGCAAGGGTGACGGGCAGTCTTCCGGCGGCGATGCGCTTTTCTATGTCCTCTTTCAGGATGCCGGTAGTCTTTGAGCCGGTGATGAATACCTTTATCTCGCTTTTGTGCCAGTCGGGGTGCGCCATGATGATGTAACCCAGCAGGATGACGAGATTGGTGTTCCGTTCGGCAGTCTCGTTGATCCATACGTGCAGACCGTTGCGCGTGCGGACATGGTAGGGGGAGCCGGCGAAGATGCAAATGTCAAAGTTGCCGGCTTTGGCGAGGGGGATGTTACCCAAGATGCGGTCGAGTTCGTCAGGACAGTTTGCGTCAAATTCAAAGACGACCATATTGTTGTCCATGCCCGATATGGAAGGGGTTTGGATGACCTGCGCAATGGCGGAGGTGTAGGACGGGGAAATCATGGTGTCGATGTAGAGGGAATTGCCGCGTTCCTTCCGGCTGTCTATCAGGCGGTGCAGCAGGATTTGTGATTCGGCATAAGTCTGCCGATTGAAGTAGTCTTCGATATAATGGAAGTAGGTGCCGAAGCCGTGACGGTAGCATATCCAGCTCATCAGTTCGGGCACTTTCTCCCTTTCAAACGAATTGGGAGAGATGCAGATAGCGGCAGGTCGCCATTCCCTGTCTTCCATTGCCGAGCGATGTTTTTGCATAAACACCCGCAGGCGGCGGTTGAGTTGGAAAAGTGCGCCCTCAAATATATCGACAAGCCCTTTCCCCGATTTGTCGGCATGTTCCAGAAAGCTGTAAATAACGGCAATCACAACGTAGGACAAAATGGTATAAAGCGGACTGATCATAAACATCACCCACACGGAGAGCAGGAAGCCCCCCAGAGAGAAATACCATTTGGAGTTGAAGCGCGGACGGTAGGACGGGGACGAGCCGAAATGGTTGAGGAAGGAAATGAGGCAGAGCGTCCCGTAGGTGATCAGAAAAAACATGGTGATGATGCCGGCAACCGTGTCGATGCTTCCCGCCAGCACAAAGCAAAGGGCAATCAGAAAGGAGACAAGGGTCGCATTAAACGGCTCGTTGGATTTTCCCTTTCCCCGCGAAAGAAAGCGGTTGATACGTCCGGAAGGGAAACTGTTGTCTGCTGCAAGTGCCTGCATCGTTCGCGGAGCAATCAGCAGGCAGCCCAAGGCGGAGGAAAACGTACAGGCGGCAAGTCCGAGCGGAATTACAAGAGTTCCGAACACGGCAATCCGCGACATAATCAGCTGGTCTTCGAGCAAATCCGCCTGCGAGGCGAAAGCGGACAGCTTCCAAACCACCAGTATGTAAACCAGCAAGCCCGTTGCCGCCCCTGCCATCGTGCCCAGCGGAATGGATTTACCCGGATTGCGCAAATCGCCGCTCAATCCCACTCCGGCGGTTACTCCCGTAAAGGCGGGAAAGCAGATGGCAAACAGCAGGAAGAACTGTTCCCTGTTGAAAAAGCCGAAGTTATCCCCCGCAATCCTTGACATATCCCCCTCCGCATCAATCGCCGGCCCGACAAGAAAGAGAACCAACGCCAGTAGCAGAACGATATTGACAACATAAAGCAACTTCATGCCCAAGCCCGCCCCGTTCCGCAGAATAAGCAATCCCAGGAAGAGAAGGGAGACACCACCGACCGCCTGCCGGGACAGTTCCATACCGAAATACCTCGCCCACCAGTGGAAAAACGGCACAAACGCCTCCGTAAAAGCAATGATATAGAAGGCAACGCTTATGACTTGCGAGAAATAGAGCGTAATCCCGATGGTCGCCCCGATTTTCAGACCGAAAGAGCGGGAGATGATATAATATTCTCCCCCGCCTTCCACGCGCTTGTTGGTCGCTATTTCTGAAATGGCTAAAGCGGTGGGAATTGTAATGAGATGTCCCAAAAGGATGACAAGCATCGTCCCCCAAAAGCCCAGCGTCCCGACGGCATACCCGAACCGCAGGAACAAGACGGCACCGAGTATGGTGGAGATGGCGGTAAAGAAGACCGGAGCCGTTCCGAAGCCATCGTTAGCCGGCTGTATATCCTTTTGTTTCATGCCTTTATTGGAATGCGTATAACATGGAAATCCCTGACAGGATTTGAAACCCTGTTAAGGGTTCGGTGATTTTCTGACAGCAAATATCATGTTTATTTTACGCATGCAAAAAAGAAGCCTGTTTTTTTTGCAAAGACCTCTACCGGTTATTTTTTTGTTAAAAATTCACTTCATTTTTAGCAAAAAACTTTTCAGGCTATCCGTTGGCGTGAATAGTCAATTCTTCTACTTTTGCGCAAAAATTCAGTGATGATGCCGAAGATTCATTTTATTTCTGTTACCGAACCCTTGATATTTGATATGGCAGTCGCTATCCATGAAAAGGAATATGAAGTGAGCGTGTCCGGAAAAGGATTGGCTGATGATGTTATTTCTCAGCTTCGGGAAATGGGATGCGAGTGTCACGGGGACGGCTGGTTTCCCGACAATCTTACGAAGGACATACAAGTGGTTGTTTTGGGTGCCGATGTCAAAAAGGACAATCCGGAACTGTTGCAGGCTAAGAAAATGGGGTTGCTCATGCAATCCGTGCCTGAGTTTATCTATGAGCGCACCAAGTCGAAAACCCGCGTGGTAGTGGCAGGCAGTCAGGGAAAAAGCAGTGTCCTTTCCATGATAACGTATACCTTGCAAGCCAAAAAGGTTGATTTTGATTACATCCTTTCCGGAAGAATCAGTACACTGCCGTCCCATGTGAGATTGTCTTTCGAGTCGCGCATCGCACTTATTGAGGGCGACGAACATATCACCTCCGCTATTGAGAAACGTTTTCAGCTGGAATTTTACCGCCCCCATATTGCCGTGCTGACCGGTTTCCTCTGGTCGGAAGCAAAAGACCACAAGTCCCCGGAAGAATATCTGAAAACCTATACCGATTTTACGGCTTCCATCGAACGGCAGGGCAAGTTGATTTATTTTGCCGGAGATGAAACCATTAACCGATTGGTGGAAGGCGTGCGTGAAGATATTACCCCCATGCCTTACACGGTGCAAACAATTATAGAGGAAAACGGACAAACGTTTATCAAAAACCGCTACGGCAGTTTCCCTGTCCGACCGACCGACAAATATTTTCTGACCAACGTAAGTGCCGCCTGTCTGGTATGCCGTCAATTGGGCGTCAAAGATTCCGACTTCTTCAAAGCCTTGTCGGCATACAGCTTATCGTTGCCGGCATGATTGTCGCCGAAAGGAAAAGAAAAGAAAACATAGCCGAATACCTTCTGTACATGTGGCAGGTGGAAGATTTAATACGTGCCAACCGTTTTGATGCGGACTCCATCAGCCGCACGCTCATTTCCCAATACAATCAGCCTGACGAAGTAAAAGCGGACATAATCCGCTGGTACAAAGAGTTGATAGACATGATGCGCAGTGAGGGAGTCATGGAGAAAGGGCATATCCAACTGAATACGAACATCATCATCACACTGACCGACCGGCATCTCAGCCTGCTCAAATCTCCCGAAGAAACAGTCTATCAGGCAGCCTACAACAAAGTATTACCCTCTATCGTACAACTGCGTTCCAAATCGGGCGGAGAAACCGACGTACCGGAATTGGAAACCTGCTTTACAGCCGTTTACGGTTTCCTCCTGCTCAAAATGCAAGGCAGGGAAATAAGCGAAGCAACAATGGAAAGCATCTGCCAAATCAGTGCCTTCCTCGCCTTATTGTCCGAAAAGCACCAAACAATTGACAATCAATAATCAGAATCGGAATGAAAAACATTGTCGTCACCGGTGCCAACGGGCAGTTGGGGAATGCTTTCCGGCGATTGTCCCCCGAATACCCTCAGTTCAATTTCTTCTTTACTGATGCGGACACGCTGGATATAATCAATAAGGAAGCCGTCCGTTCCTACCTGCAAGCCAACTCCATACACCTCATCATAAACGCTGCCGCCTACACTGCGGTGGACAAAGCTGAAACCGACGAAGTCGCCGCCTGCCGCATCAACTGCGAAGCCGTGCGCAACCTGAGTGAAGCCGCCGCAGAAAATCATTGCAAACTCATCCACATCTCCACCGATTACGTCTTCGACGGCACAAACTGCCGACCCTACACGGAAACTGACCCTGCCTGCCCCGTCTCTGCCTACGGACGGACAAAGCTGTCCGGAGAAGCCGCCTTGCAAGACAACGCGGAAGCCGTAATCATACGAACTTCATGGCTGTATTCCGAAACAGGCAACAACTTTGTGCGCACCATGCTCCGTCTGGGCAGAGAACGGGATGAACTGCGGGTAGTCTTCGACCAGACCGGCACACCCACTTACGCTGGTGATCTGGCAAAAGTCGTCTTCGCCATCCTCCTGTCCGCAGAGACGGGCAATTTCAAATCGGGCATCTATCATTATTCCAACGAAGGCGTATGCAGCTGGTACGACTTCGCCCTAAAAATCATGAACTTGGCAAATCTCCCTTGTCAAATCCTGCCCGTTGAAACAAAAGACTATCCCACCTCTGCCGCCCGCCCGCCTTACAGCGTACTGAACAAAACAAAAATAAAGGATGCCTATCACCTGACAATTCCCCATTGGGAAGAAAGTTTGAAGGCGATGATGTCTCGTTTATCCTAAATATACTTCGCCGACCGCATGATAATTGAGATGTTCTGCATAGAATACAAGCACTGTTCTAACTTACGGCTACATGATTATAGTCTCGTAATTTTCACGTAATATTAAGTATATGATATAAACTTCATAATAAGTATTATGTTTAATTACACGAGATTATTACCAAAAGCATCCAAGCAGAGCAATAAATCCCTTTACTCTCTCAACATAACAACCGCCACCACCGGATAATGGTCTGAAAGAGTACGTGCCACATAGATATTTTCTGCCTCGCGGCTGCGGTATGTATCTATCAATATGCCGTAGCGAAGGACTTTAAGGGCGGGACTTACGAATATATGGTCAATGCGCTCGCCGGAAAAGCCGGTCGGGTTATAGTTGTTGAATGTCCCGTTGGGAGCATGGCGGACGGTGGACAGTTCGTAGCTGTCGTCCAATGTTTCGGAATTGTTCAGTAGGGCGTAGCTTTCATTGTGCTGATCGACGTTGAAATCGCCTGTGAGGATGACAGGGGTGCTGCCGCACATTTCCTGTATTTTTGTCAGCACCAGCTTGGCACTTTCTCTTCTTGCCTGCATACCGATATGATCCATGTGAAGGTTGAAAAACCAAAGCCTTTTGCCGTCCCTCTCAAACTCGCCCCACGTGCAGATGCGCGGCAGAGCGGCATCCCAGCCTTTGTTGGGGCAGTCGGTGACTTCCGACAGCCAGAAATGACCGGAGTGCGACAGGGTCAATACCTCTTTCTTATAGAATATGGGGCATATTCCCCGCCGTTGCACCGTCATCGCGACCGACACCGATAAAGGCGTA
>LBCX01000172.1 GCA_001657575.1 Bacteroidales bacterium Barb4 | reverse complement strand
GTGACAAAGACCGGCCTTCCGCGGTTGAGTTCAGGCGTTTTCATGAGGGTGTTTTTATGAAGGATTTGGAGAGCCGGACGAAAGGCAGTCTTACGGATAATCTTGCGGTTAAGAGGATGAATACACTTGCCGGATGAAACAGGGGATTTGATATTTTGAACACTCTACCCGAAGGGGCATCTGCGTAACATACCCCTAACAGGGTTTCAAACCCTGTCAGGGGTTCATACTTAATATAGAAACAACATGAAGATTGAAGAGAATTACCCGTTGGAGAGGCACAACACATTCCGCCTGCCGGTAAAAACACGCTGGTTTATGGAGTACGGAAATGAGGAGGAGCTGGAAAAGATATTGCGTGATGAATACTTTCAGGAATGCGGTTCGCTCCACATCGGCGGGGGGAGCAATCTGCTGTTTCTGAACGACGTGAACGGCATTGTCCTCCATTCGCAGATTAAGGGAATGGCAGTGACGGAAGAGACGGACGATTATGTGTTGCTCCGTGTCGGTGCGGCAGAGATGTGGGACGATGTCGTTGCCTGCACCGTTGCCAACGGCTGGAGCGGCATTGAGAACCTCTCCCTCATACCGGGCGAGGCGGGTGCGGCGGCTGTGCAGAACATTGGTGCTTACGGCACAGAGATAAAGAATGTGCTCGTCAAAGCGGAGGCGTACAATCAGCTAACCTTTGAGAAACGCCTGTTTACCAATGCCGAATGTGAATATGCCTACCGCTACAGCTATTTCAAGAACGAGCATAACGACCCTCATATCATCACACATATCACCCTGCGCCTGAGCAAACGCCCCACCGTCTCCCCCGCCGCTGTCCGCGAAACCGTTATCAGCCGCCGCCGCGACAAACTGCCCGACCCTGCCGTATTGGGCAACGCCGGCAGTTTCTTTATGAACCCCGTCATCTCACCCGTACAGTTCGAGAAGCTGAAAGAGAAGCACCCTGCCATGCTCTCCTATCCGGCAGCGGAAGGAAAGGTGAAGCTCTCTGCCGCCTGGCTCATCGAACAGTGCGGCTTCAAGGGGAAACGCTACGGCGAGGTGGGCATTTACGAAAAGCATGCTCTTATCCTCGTAAACTTCGGCGGGGCAACGGGCAACGAAATCGCCCTGCTTGCCGAAAGCATCCGCATGGAGGTTGAAAACCGCTTCGGCATCGGACTGACGCCGGAAGTGCGGTACGTCTGAATCCCAATCGCATAGGCATAACATCATTGTATCCTTTCGTCCTAAACCCTTTTTGTTTATACGTGAAACCGGTATTATTGGAGCAATACGGCATAAAAAACAAATCAAATGCCTTGCCCGTATAAAATAGTTTGATTTAGTTTGCCCCTTGAAAATAGAACTTGTCTCACACTAAAAAACTCCTACCGCCTATTGCATGACATTACTTGATAAACCCAAATTGTAGAAGTAATGAAGACACTGAAATCGATGACCGACGAGGAGTTGGTTGTCCTCTATGCAGAAGGTGATAACGCTGTTTTTGATGTATTGTTAAATCGTCACAAAAGCAGTATCCATTCTTACATATATTATATGGTGCGCAACAGGGACATCACGGAAGACATCTTCCAAGAGACCTTTGTGAAAGTAATCGTGACGATCAAGCAGGGTCATTACACGGAAAACGGCAAGTTTAAAGCTTGGATTACACGCATTGCGCATAATCTGGTCATTGATCATTTCCGGCAGGAACGCAGTGAGAATACCATCTCGAATGATGAGGTGGAAGTAGATCTTTTCAACAACATGAAGCTGTGCGACGGTACGATTGAGGATGATTTGGTTCGTATCCAAGTGCTTTCCGATGTGAAGAAGCTGGTGCGGCTTCTCCCCGAAAGCCAGCGCGAGGTGTTGGAGATGCGTTACTACCGCGACCTCAGTTTTAAGGAAATAGCCGATATTACGGGTGTGAGCATCAACACGGCTCTCGGACGTATGCGCTATGCCATACTGAACATGCGCCGCATGGCAGAGGAGCACAAGATGGAGCTTTCGCTGGCGTAACAAAAAGACAACGTATGCAATAAACCGGGGGCAAAGGCGTTTTTTTATCCGTAAACGATAAAATAGATTATGCCTATGAAGAAACTTTCTACCCGATGTGTGTACAGTTCTATCAGAAAAAGGAATATCCGCCCGAGTAAGCAGACGCTGGATTTCCTTATTCAATTTGCCAGGGTTTATAAAGCGGAACCCGCGTTGCCACAAGACATTTGTGCGTATGTACTGAACTGAAAAACAAGAACACGGAGCGGAAACTTCGTGTTCTTTGTGTTTATGTTTATACCTTTGCCGAAACTTTTACAATATGAAACACCTGATAGCCCCTTCCCTGCTTGCCGCCGACTTCCTGCACCTGCAAAAGGAAGTGGAGATGATAAATCAAAGCGATGCCGACTGGCTACACATAGATGTGATGGACGGTGTGTTTGTTCCCAATATTTCTTTCGGGTTTCCTGTGCTGCAAGCGGTGAATACCGTTTGCCGAAAGCCGCTGGACGTTCACCTGATGATTGCGGAACCGCAGAAGTTTGTCCGTGAAACGGCAGATGCCGGTGCCTATATAATGAATGTGCATTACGAAGCCTGCACCCATCTGCACCGGACGGTTGAAGCCATAAAAGAGGCGGGAATGAAAGCGGCAGTCACATTAAACCCCCACAGCCCCATTAGTTTGCTGGAAGATATAGTCCAAGAGTTGGATATGGTCTTGCTGATGTCGGTCAATCCCGGCTTTGGCGGACAGGCGTTTATTGAACATTCCGTAACGAAGACTGCCCGTCTGAAAGAAATGATTCTTGCCAAGGGCTTAAATACGCTTATTGAAGTTGACGGAGGGGTAAACCTTGACACGGGAAAGCGTTTGCTTGATGCTGGAGCCAATGTGCTTGTCACCGGTAACTTTGTCTTTAAATCCCCTGCCCCACTCCAAACAATTAAAGCCTTGAAAGCCATGTAACCTCCGTGTTCTCCGTGCCTCTGTGGTTAAATTCTATTCCAAACCTTTACTATGATAGCCGAGATACAAAAGCGTCCTTTTGCGCGTCCCCTCCTTTGGTGGATTACCGGTATTCTCCTGCAAACCTGTTTACCTTGCAGAACAGCTGCAGCCTTGCTTCTGCCGGCTTTCCTTTTTGTCATTTCCTCCGTCGCCGTTTCTTATTTCGGGAAACCTCTCGCACTTTGTTACAGCACGCGCTGGGTATGGGGAATGCTTTGCGCCTTGCTTGTCATATCATTATCCGTAGCGGTGACAGAGTATGTGGAAAGAAGAATACCCTCTACGGGTGAGCCTGCCGGTCTGATGCCTGCGGCTTCCCGTTCACAGCAAAGACTGACAGAGTCTGTTGACCGTTTGCGGCTGATGGATACGGAGAAGTCCGTCTTTGCCGCTTTGACGATAGGCTATCGGAAAGCCATGCCACGCGAGATGCGCGAACACTTTGCCGTATCCGGCGTTTCGCATATATTGTCCGTCAGCGGTTTTCATGTAGCGATTGTTTGCGGTTTTCTGGGTTTGCTGCTCGGCTTCCTGCCACACGGTAATGCGCTGCATTGGCTGACGTTCCTGCTGCAAATCGGCTTGTTATGGGGCTATGTGCTTGTGACGGGGCTTGCCGCCGCTTCCGTCCGCTCGGCGTTGATGCTGTCCTTTTATCTGGCGGGGCGTGCCGTGCGGCAAACTGCCGATGCGTATAATACGCTCGCGGCAGCCGCCTTCTGCATGTTGGCGTATAACCCCTTTTACCTCTTTGACATTGGCTTTCAGCTAAGTTATATTTCCGTCTGGTTTATCCTGTATCTGCAACCGGTGCTGCAACGGCTGATCTCTGTGAGAAATCCCCTGCTGGCACAGCCTTGGAGTTGGATAACGGTAACACTGGCTGCCCAAACGGGTACCGCTTTCCTGTGCCTGCATTATTTCGGCTATTTCTCCCTTGTCTTCCTCTTCGCCAACGTGCCGGTGATGCTCTATTCCGTGCTGCTGATACCGGCAGGACTGCTATGGCTGCTGTTGCCGGACGGGATGCCCGGTTACGCCCTGTTGCAGCTTGCGGTGGAGAAACTGACTTGTTATACGGTGGATACGGTGGATTTGTTCGGCTCGTTATCGGGTGCGGCATATCCGCTCCGCTTCGACACCGTTTCCTTATCGGCGGGCTACGCCATGCTGTTCCTGGCACTTCTGTACCTCTCAAACCGCCGTCCCCGCATACTGCTTGCCTCGCTGTCCGCTCTTCTCTTCCTTTTATTATACAGCCTTGCGACAACACAGTAATGGAAATGGAATCGCAAAGTATTATTCCGGCGATATTAAAGCGCAGAAGTAATATACATATAAATCATCATGCCGATAATGTCATTCGTGATGGTGATGAAGGGACCGGTGGCTAAGGCGGGGTCTATCTTGAGGCGTTCCAAAGTCATGGGCACCAATGTGCCGAACATGCTGGCGAACATGACTACCGCAAACAGGCTGAGAGAAACGGAAGCGGTGATTGTCCGGTCGCCCAGCGTGAAGAAGTTGTAGGCGAAGACTACGAGGCTGATGATGCCGGCATTGATGAGCGAAACGAGGGTTTCTTTGGCTACCTGTGCCCAAATGTTGTCCTGTTTGAGGGATTTATTGGCTAATCCCTGCACGACGATAGCAGAGGATTGGATGCCGACGTTGCCGCCCGTTCCGCCGATGAGGGGGATGAAGAGTGCCATTTTCGGGTTGGCTGCAATGGCGGATTCAAAGCTGCCGAGTATCATGGAGTTGCTGATTCCGCCGATCATGCCGATCAACAGCCAGGGGAGGCGGGCAGCGGTTTGAAGGAAAACGTTGTCCGATGTTTCCACGTCCTGCGAGATACCGGATGCCAACTGGTAGTCCCTTTCGTGCTGTTCGCGTACCTCGTCCATCACGTCGTCAATGGTGATGCGCCCCACCAACCGCCCGATGCTGTCCACCACGGGGAGAGCGACCAAGTCATACTTCTCAATGGCTTGCACAACCTCTTCAATACTGTCGCTGTCGTGCACCACCACCGGATCTTTCTTCATCACATGCTTGATTTTGGATACCGAAGGATTGGTTATCAGCCGTTGCAGAGGGAGCACGCCAAGCAGGCGTTCATCATCGTCCACCACATAGACGTAATGGATTTCCTCTATCTCTTCGGCTTGCCGCCGCATCTCTTCGATACATTGCGGCATACTCCAATTCTCGTTCACGACAATCATTTCCGTGCCCATCAGCCCGCCGGCGGTGTCTTCATCGTATTTGAGAAGGTCAACGATGTCGCCCGCCTGTTCGGCATCTTCGATGTGGGAGAGTACCTCCCCCTGCGTGTCTTCGTCCAGTTCGCGGATAAGGTCAACGGCATCATCGGTTTCGAGGTTGTCCACGAAACGCTTGGCAATCAGTTCGGGCGGGAGTTCTTTCAGCAGGCGGTGACGGTCTTCTTCGTCCAGTTCCATCAAAACGTCCGCCGCCTTGTCCTCGTCCATCAGCGGATAGAGGAGGGTAATCTCGTCCGCCTCCAGCTCCTGATAGATTTCGGCAATATCCGCGGGGTGCAGGTTGTCGAGGAGTGACCTGAGCGCATCATCGTCGTGTCCGGCGATGAGCAGCTTTACATTTTCTATGTAGTCTTTGGTAAGTTCTATCATTTTCTTTACTGTTTTTTAATAACTGATGTTACACAAATTCCGAGAGGACTTTAGTGCAATTTGGGTGCTAACCCCTATCAGCTCCGTATTGAAATGGTATGCCATTCCGTATTGGAATGATATACCATTCAAAAAATGTTAAATAGGTTAACCCGACCGTGTGAAGCCGATTCACCCGACCGTGTGAAGTCGGTTCGCCCGACCGTGTGAAGCCGGTTCACCCGACCGTGTTATTAAATAACTGTAAGTAGAGGAATACCTTCAGCCGGTGTAAACCGGGAAAATGTGAATCGCTCATTGTGGTAAGTATTAAATTGGTAAATAATGTGAGATCAATATATCTGCGTAACATACCCCTACTATCCCTAACAGGGTTTGAAACCCTGTTAGGGATTCAGAAATCCGCCGTCCCTGCGGGACTTCCCAACTCCCGACCTCAAACGGTCGTTCCGTGTGACCCGGAACGGTCGTTCCGTGCGACCCGGAACGGTCGTTCCGTATGAGGCGGAAAAGAGTATGGATATTTATTTTATCCCTGACAGGGTTTCAAACCCTGTTAGGGGTCATTTCCGCAAACCCACATTTCCCTCTGCGAAATGGTGCCGCCCATGTAGAGACGCAATGCATTGCGTCTCTACCGTGCCGCACATTCCGCTGACCCCACATTCCGCTACGCTCCATGTGGGGCTGAAATCTTTTGCCCCTTCGGGGCAGCTGCGTAACATATATCCCTAACAGGGTTTCAAACCCTGTTAGGGGTCAT
>LBCX01000498.1 GCA_001657575.1 Bacteroidales bacterium Barb4 | reverse complement strand
AGAGCAAGCGTCGCACGCTTATCTGTATAAAAAACTATCGATAAACAATCATAGCAGAGCAATAAAAAAATGTAGGCCTATATTGAACTTCCAATACTTCAAAATTATTGTCATTTAAATAATCAATAAAATTATTTACTTTTTTCTGAACTGATTTTTCACTAAAAACACTAGCTATAATTTCAACTTTCATAACACCTCTCCTGTTTCTGGATTATATTTTTTCTGACTATGACGATTTGAGCGTAAATAAGAATTTAAAAATATGGTTTGACTTCTGACTGTAGGAAACCAATCATCGAAACGTTCTGATACTGCATAATCGACTAAATCTCTATATTCAGAACATCCAGTTTCTTTTATCCATTCTATAACTTCTTGTAAAATAGAATCAGTATCAACTCCAATATCTGTTAAATATTGTCTATATTTAAACCCATTATGAGCAACAACATCGCTTTTATTATACTGATATTTTTCAGGATTGTTTCTGTGCCACAAATATTGAACTGACCCTTGTAAATTTTTTGTTTTTACAGGCTCTGGTGCATTTAACATTTCAGAAATTTTTAATACTTGCTTATAACTTTTTTTATTTGAAAAAGAAATTATTATATGCCAATGTGCCTTTTTCGGTTCGTTTGTTGTTTCGTTAATATCTTTATCATGCAACGGACTCTCAATCCATTTTTCTCCAGTTTCGTCTAACAATGTTCTCCAATTTTCAGGAGCAGACTCTGGATAAACAACCCAACTCCAGTTTCTAACTGGGTCATTTTTTTCTAGTTTTTTTTCTGTCATATGCTATAATATTCCTAACCGTAAATATACTAGAGCCATTCGCCGTGGCTCTTTTTTTATTTTCTAGAATTTTCCGCAATCCATAAACTAACAAGAGCAGATTTACTAATTCCCATTTCTTTTGATATAGTTTCTAATTCTTCTGCTTTGTCCAACGACAAAGTTAGCAAAACTCTTTTTTTCTCTTCTGCCATTTTTTACTCCTTCAAATTTCAGTATATCTTATTATATCATAAGATTCTGTTTTGTGCTGTTTTAATATATATTAGTATCAATTTTGACCAAGTTACCAAATCTTTTGAAATTCCGTGGTCAAAATTGACCCTTGTTATCACTGGGCTAGAGGGCATTTTGACCAAATTACCAAATTACCACATAGGGGGGGTCGTAGTACCCCCCCATTTTTCCAAATT
>LBCX01000171.1 GCA_001657575.1 Bacteroidales bacterium Barb4 | reverse complement strand
CCCCTGACGGGGTCGTTCCTGTAACCCCGCCCTGAAAGGGCAAAAGATTTCAGCCCCACATGGAGCGGAGCGGAATGTGGGGTCATAAGAACGACACCGTCAAAGACGTCCTGAAAGGACGACCGAATATATATCGCATTATAAATCATCGTTTGTATTTGTATCGTTCTTTCAGAACCCCATCGGGTCGCCCTTTCCGTAAACCCGACGTGCCGCTTCGCTTTACGTCGGGCTGAAATCTCTTGCCCCTTCGGGGCGCATCGGTTTCCAAATCATATACCGCCGCCAAAGTCCGTGTGCAGGTCTTGGAGGAGGCCGGAGGGGCGGACGGGCTGCTTGTGTTCCACGATGCTGCCCTGCAATATCTTTGAGCCGGGGGGGATGCTGCGGGTCAGCCAGACGTTTCCACCGATTACGGAGTTTCTGCCGATTGTAATGCGCCCCAATACGGAGGTGTTGGAATAGATGGTTACATGGTCTTCTATGACGGGATGGCGGGGGAGGTTGATCGGCTGCCCGTTCTCGTCCAGCATGTATTTCTTGGCTCCCAGCGTTACGCCTTGATAGAGGCGGACGTGGCTGCCGATGACGGCGGTTTCGCCGACAACGACACCCGTCCCGTGGTCAATGGCGAAGTATTCGCCGATGTCGGCACCGGGGTGAATATCAATGCCCGTCTTTGAATGGGCTGCCTCCGTGATGATGCGGGGTATGATCGGAACGCCGATCAGCAGCAGCTCGTGTGCCGCACGCTGGTAGAGAATGGCAAGCGTGGCGGGGTAGGAGAAGATGACTTCGCTGACGCTTTTGGCGGCAGGGTCGCCGTCGAGGATAGCTCTCACGTCGGTGGAAAGGAGATGCTTGATGTGGGGTATCCTGCCGATAAACTCGATAGCCATTCGGGAAGCCTGCTCTCTGGCATTGGGGCATTTGCCCGTCTCAAAATAGAGACCGTTGCAGATTTGCTCCTGCAAGAGGTCGTATATCTTTTCCAGATAGACGCCGGCGTAATATTGTATGGAGCTTGCCTCCGCCTCCTGCTTTGCCCCGAAGAAACCGGGGAAAACAACCAGCCTCAACAGCCGCATCGCCTCTTCCAGGGAGGCTACCGAGGGGGATGTTTCCCGCTGCGGCGCGGTGTACTCATTTCCGGAAGTTGACAGTATATCTACGTTCTCCCGTATCCGTTTTAATACCTCTGTTCTGTTCATTTGTTGTAGTAGTTGTCGTCTTTGAAAGAATCCCACAGGGGGTAATAGGCCATCATCGTTTGTGAATTACCGCTGAGACCGATATATATGGTATCGCCTATGGCGTACATGCAATGGACGTTTCCCTTGTATGAATCGGGCAGGATGGATTTATGCGCCCATGTCTTGTTCTCGGTGTCAAAGACCCATATAACGCCCAAGCTGTCCACGATGTAAATCTTATTTCTGTACACCGTGCCTGCCATATAAGTGCCGCTGCTTCCCGTGCTCGTAGTCTGCAGCCATGAGGTGCCTCCGTCTGCAGTCTGCCAGAGCTGACTGCTTCCCGGCTTGTCTCCGCCCAGCGTAACCTGCCCCAGACCGGTATAGATGACATCGTTGATAACAGCGGCAAAGCCTCCGTACTGCTTTTCAAAAGCCGACGGCATCGGTCCTTTCCGTTCCCATGTAAGGCTAACCGTGTTGTATGCCCACACATCGTTCAGGAGATTGTCGTCCCGCACCCCTCCTATGAAGTAGATCGTATTGTTGATGGCGCATCCGGCGGAGCCGTACATGCCCATCGGACGACCGCGGTCACCCCTTACCGCCGTCCATTGGTTTGTGCTGGAGGAGTAGTAGTAGAAATCGCTTGAAGCCTTTTTGTCATTGCCTATCCCGCCAAAAGCGAAGAGGGTGTTTCTGGCAACCGCCGTGAGTATCAAACTGCGCTCTGCGTCGTAGCTGATCAGTTTCCGCCATGAAAAGACGGGATCGAATGAGTAAAATTCACTGATGCGCGAGGCTCCGGCATCGCCGCCCAGCAAATACCCGCGCCCGTCTAGCGTAACGTATGAGGCGGAATGCGTTTGGCGCAGGGAACCTCCGAATGCCGTGCTTTTAGTTTCAAAGACAGCCGGGGGGCTTATCGTATCCGTTTCGCTGTAAGTTATCCCGACATCATTCCGGGCAAAGACCCTCACGTAATAGGTTGCGCCGCCCTGTATTCCGGTAAGTTCTGTCTGGAACGTCCCCGGCCTTTGGGCGAGTATCACGACATTGTCCGTTTCCACCACCGGATTGGGATGCAAAGCCCAGCAGATACCGGCAGCTATAATGTCGGACATTCCTTTATCGGTCACCTGCCCTCCCACGCTCATTACTCCGGCTTTCGGGAAACCGTGACTGAGAGACCCCACGGTAGGGAGGGTGTTCAATAGAGAAGCGGGAAAGACTTCGCCGTATGCCGTACCGTACCGGTTGACGGCATACGCCCGGATATAGTATTTCGTGCCGGGCTGCAGATCGGTCAGCAGAGCGGTGAAAAAGGCTGTTTCGTTTCCGCAGATGATCTTGGTGTCTGCAACGGTCGGATATTCGTTGCTCTCGCTGTAACAGAAGCCGCGCTCTGTAACGGCATATCCCCCGTCCCTTGCGACAGTGGCTGTAACGGAGATTCCCGCGAAGCTGGGAATGACACCCAGCCCGCCGAGGGTGGCTTTCCCGTCAGAGGTAGTAAACTCTTCCTGTTCGCCGACAAGGGTGTTGAAACGGTTGGTGATGAAAGCCCGCACATAGTAGGTCGTTCCCGGCTTCAAGCCTGTCAGTTTGCAGGTGAAAGAGTCCGTCTCCATTGTGCTGACAACGGAATCCTTTGCGGCTGTGGCTAAAGTAAACGGTGCTTCGGCATAATAGAACCCCTTGCGGAGAATCACACCCTCGCCGGACGCTACGACCCTGCCAACGGCAAGAGCCGACTGAACATCTATTGGCTGCGGTTTCAACGTTTCCACCCTTTCAAAAGAAGCTTTGGTGTCAAACACCTTTTGATCGCCGGTAAAGGTGCCGAAGCGGTTGGTGACAAAGGATTGCACGTAGTAGTGTGTTTCCGGCTTCAGGTCTTTCAGCACACAGGTAAACGAGTCTGTTTCCATCGTGCTGATGACGGAATCCTTTGTGGCGGTTAAATGGAAGGGGGCTTCGGAGTAATAGAACCCTCTGTGGAGGATTTCACCTTCTCCTGACAGCAGTATCTTTCCGACGGCAACAGCCGATCCGGACTTTATCTGCTGCACGTCAATGGTCTCTACGCTGCCCAAGCCGGGAATGGTTTGGAAAGACTTTACTTCGCCGTAGCCTGTTCCTTCTCTGTTTACGGCATACGCCCGAATGTGGTAGTCGGTGGCATTTTTCAGGGCTGTTATCGTAATGGAGAAGTCGCCTTTTCCTTCGCCGGCTTCGATGGTATTGTCCTGCGGGTAGGCGTCTTCATCTGTTTTCTTCCATTGGAAACCCCGTGCGGTCACGGGTGCGCCGTTTTCCTGTACAATCTTGCCGGAGATGGTAATGGAAGTGGCGGTAACCGTTCCGACATCAACGGGGTCGGTAACAACAACCGGCACTTCCGCACCTATCACGCCGTCCCCGATAACCGGATCTTCCGTACAACCGACAGCCAACAGGCAGGCAGCCAGCACGGAAAGGAACAGGTATATATGTTTCATCGTCTGCATTCTTTAGAATATGACACCGATACCGGCGTTCAAGTCCACATACTTAACGTTTATCGTATGGCATCCCACGCTCAGAAACAGGCGTTTGTACTTCACCATACAATCCGCCTCAATAACCGCCCCCGTATAGGAAGCCTCTGAAATCTTGCACCAGACAGGCGTTTGCTCGCTTGTCTTTTTGTCGATAAGAGCGAATTGATACATCAGTGTCCGCTCTCCGTATCCGGCTCCCAGCGAAACGTAAAGCCAGGGCAAGGGTTTATACACGAAGCCGGCGGAAGCGGTAAAGCCGTTTACTTTCTTTGGGGGATTACCGGTGGTCTGCAAAGCCTGTCCGTCGGGCAGGGACTTCTTGGTGTCCTCTGCTTGCAGACCTATCTCGTGTGTGTATTCCACAGAAGACCGGCTCGTTTTGCCGCGAACATATCCCCCCGCCTTATCCTGCCACAGTACGCCTAAGGTAAGCCCGTAAGGCGTTTCCAGCGAGCCTGTCAGACCGACAAGGAAGCTCGGGCTTACCTGCGGCGGCTTAACAACGGCGGATACTTCCGCCGGTTGTCCGGCTGTTTCTTTTTGTACGGGGGCGGGGTGGCGCAAGGCTTCCAGTTTGTCAGTCCAATAGACTATCAAGCCTTCCGTCTTGGGCCCGGCTATCCCTTCGGAATAATAGACAATCAGGCGGGACATGGCGGTCGTATCGTTCTGTACCGCTCTTTCATTCAGACATATTTGGCACTTGGACATCAGGCTGCGCATGGAGGAGCGCATGGATTCATTCAGCAGCCAGATACGTGTCAATCCCTGCACGCTGTACATATCGCAATGTTCCAGCCCTTCGCTAAAATACATACGCGCATCGCTGTAGTCCTTGCGCTGCATAGCCTCTTCACCCCGTCTGTTATGTTCGGCGTCTTGCTGTGCGACCATGCAGAAAGGCAGTAAGGTATATATTATCAGAAGCAGGGATTTTCTCATGTGTACGGTTAATAATATCTTGTTACGCCTTCGCTTACCAAGACACCTTCATTGTTGTAAACATCAAACAGGTCATCAATTCGTGCGAATGCCCGCCCGTTTTGTATCTTTTCGTTGTACAGGTATTTGCACGGGATACGCTCGTTTCCTTTGCTGTCAATGGCACCGTAGAGGCTCGTTTCGTTGTTTTTTACAATCCTCAGGTTGCCGAAGGGTATATTCTTTACTTCATACCGGAGGGCGATTTGCTGCTCCCGTATCTTTGTGTCGGCATCTGTAATCAGGCGGTTGATTGTATCCGTCGGCTTCATCGTCTTGGCTTTCCGGAAATCGGCTCTGGCTCCCGCATAATCGTTTGCGTTCATCTTTCTCTGACCGGATTCGACAAGTTCCGCATAGGCGGCGTTTCTATCTGCTTGTGCAAGTTCCGCGTAGGCGGCGTCTATATCTGTCTGTAAAGGTTTCTGGATTTGAACGGGCTGTTCATCCGGTTTCTCATCAAGAGCGGTTGCAGGCTGCTGTATGCTTTCTGCCGTATGCTCATCTTCGTCAGGAGCCGGAGCTGGTTCTGCTATGGTGACCGTATTGATGCTCGCATCAACCTCACCGTTTTCCTTCGGAAAGGCAAACCCGACTTCTTTCGACTGTTTATACAAGGAGAGAGCGATGGCAGAGGTTGCTGCAATCATTGCCGTCACCAAAGCCGCTCTGAGATATGTTTTCCTCTTCCCTTTGGGAATATCTGCCGGAGCAGACAGGTTCAATACGGTCTGTTCTTCCGTATCCTCCGGCGATGTGTATGGATGGGGAGAAGCCTGCAAAGGGGCAGTTGTTTCCTCCTCTTTCGGCGGCAGAGGCAAAGCAGCCAGCATGTCACGGACACTCTCGAAGCGTTCCGAAGGGTCTATCTGCATGGCTTTGAGAATAGCCTCTTCCGTTTCGGGCGTAACGGCAGGGTTCAGACTTGAGGGGCTCGGTAGCGAACGGGTTGCCCGCAAGATGGATTCCGTCGGTATCCGTCCGGTAAGCAGGTTGTACATCGTTGCTCCCAGCGAATAAATATCGGGGTAGGGGGAGAAGTTCTGCGTGCCCTCGCTGTCGTATTGTTCTATTGAAGCAAAACCTCTGGAGAGGGCAAGCATGGTGGTGCTTGTTTCCTCTTGTTCATCGCCGAAACGCTTGCTTACGCCAAAGTCTATCAGATAGGCATTGTCGCTGTTGTCAATCAGTATGTTACTCGGCTTGATGTCCAAGTGTATGATATTCTTCTCGTGTACGAATTGGAGGGCTTCGCCTGTCTGCCGGATGTATTTCAGCACTTTGCCTTCGGGAAGTATGCCTTCCCGCTCCATCTTCATTTTCAACGACGAACCGGAGATATATTCCATCGCTATGTAGGCTGTATTGTTTTCCTCAAACACTTCCAATACATTAACAATGTGCGGATGATGGACTTCCGACAATATCTTTGCCTCCTTGATCAGTTTTTCCTTAAACTTGTGGAATAGATTTTTGCCCGTTTCCGAATGGACTTTGACGGCGTGAGACACCGTGTCTCTGTAGCAATAGTCTTTGAAAAAGTACTCCTTAACCGCTATCGGAACCTCCGTTTTTACCTTTCCCAACGACCCTCTAACTTCTGTAAACCATACGCCCTTATACGTTATGCCAAATCCTCCCTGTCCAACAACGCATGTAAGGCGGTATTTTCCGTTTTGAAGAAGATGTCTGTCGGGCAAATTCATAAATACAGCGGTATCTTTTTAATCTGCCAAAAGTACGGCATTTATGCAAAAGAATAAAAGAAAGACAGGATATTTTGCCGCAGCCCTGCTGTACTGTTGAT